>JBCDFI010000107.1:0-12468 GCA_039178155.1 Cyanobacteria bacterium P01_H01_bin.105 | reverse complement strand
GGTGTTAGACGATGCACTGTCCAGCGTTGATAATCAAACAGCCACTCAGATTTTGGATAATTTGTCCCATGGCACTCGGCGTAAGACGGTTATCTTTATTACTCATCAGATGTCGGCGGCGGCGAATTGCGATCGCATTCTCGTCATGGATCAAGGTCGGATTATTCAAACAGGCACTCATGATAACTTAGTCAGTAAGCCTGGTTTATATCAGCAGCTATGGAATCAGCACAAACTAAAAGAAATTCTCCAATAGTTCTGCAACGCAAAAATTCATAAAACCAAACGGCTAACTATGGGCAATAGTTAGCCGTTCTTATAAAAATGTGCTGTCTGTGCCGAAATCTTAGCCACCCACAGCATCGGGAAGAGCAAAGATAGGTAGATACATCGCTATCAGAATTGAACCTACCATACCACCAAGAAACACAATCATTATCGGCTCCATGATGCTGGTCAATGCTTTGACTGCCTGCTCAACTTCATCCTCGTAAAAATCTGCAACCTTCATCAGCATCTGATCCAGTTCGCCGGTTTCCTCTCCAATGCTAATCATCTGGATCGCCATCACCGGAAATACCTGGTGCCTCTGCAAAGCTAGACTAATCATCCCCCCAGTTTGAATCTCTGAGCGAGCTTCCTCGATAGCATTAGCAATGACTTGATTCCCCGACGTATCCCGAACAATTTCCAATGCCGTTAAAATCGGAACGCCAGAGCGAGAAAGAGAACCAAATGTGCGGCAGAATCTTGCCGTTGCCGACTTTTGAACCAGATCACCAAATAGAGGAAGTTTCAAAAATAATCGATCAATTGTTTCTCGGCCAGCGCGAGTTTTATAGTATTGCCGGTAAGCAATGCTGGCTACAATGAGCGCCCCAATCGTTAGCAAAACCATTACAGGATTACGCAAAAACCGGCTGATATTAATCATGAACTGCGTAAAGGCTGGCAGCTCTGCTCCTAGTTCAATAAAGATATTTTCAAAAATAGGTAGCAAAAAGACCGTCATACCAACAAAGATAGTGACAGCCAGCACCCCAACCGTTACTGGATAAGCCATTGCAGATTTGATCTGGTTCTGCAAACGGTTAAGATCCTCTAAAAGCTTAGCCAGACGGTTTAAAACTTCATCTAGTACACCACCAACCTCACCAGCTTGCACCATACTCACATACAACAAGTCAAAGCTGCCTGGGTGCTTTCGCATTGAGTCAGATAGGTTATTGCCTTGTTGCACATCAGAATTAATTTCTAACAATGCCTTCTTTAATTTCGGATTTGGGCACTGCTCACCCAGAATACCGATACCTCTAACTAAACCAACACCAGCACCGACCAAAGCAGCAAACTGACGCGAAAAAACAGCTTTGTCTTTAACCGAGACCTGAACTAAAGAGGTTTGAATATCCTCTAAATTAAAATTAATACCTCGGTCTTGCTTGATGCTCTGGATGTAAACTCCACGATCCTTGAGCATTGTCCGAGCTTCCCCAGGTGTGGCTGCAACCACCTTCTCACGACGGGTGCGACCTGTGGTATCTCGCCCTGTGGCAACGTAGGTAGGCATGGATTTTACCTCTGCAAATTTTTAGGCTTGGAAGTCATGAAGGCTTTATACAGTGTTGTCTGATTTTTGGGCAACCCCCGGTTACCATCAGGCAAAATATTGCGAAATAACAAAGAAGACCTCAGATACTAGCGACGTACACCAGTTGCTGAGCGTCCTCGCTGAGCTTGGTTTCTATTCGTAGTACCTGCTCCGCCAGCATTAATCAAACGCTGTAGTTCATCAGCCCGAGATGATTTCCCAATCGCCTGTTCAAAGCTAATAGTGCCATTTTTATATAGATCAGCTAGCACCATCTCCAAGGTTTGCATACCTAATTTGCCCCCTGTCTGAATAGCACCATAAATCTGAGCTGTTTTTCCTTCTCGAATGAGATTAGCAATGGCTGGTGTTACAACCATAATTTCTTGAGCCATGATTCGGCCAAACTCGCCAGGTTTAGGGTTAGCTTTAGGAACCAGGGTCTGACTCAGAACAGCAACCAGAGAGCCTGAGAGCTGTACTCTTACCTGCTGTTGCTGCTCAGGAGGAAAGACGTCCACCATACGATCTACTGTCTGAGCCGCAGAGCTAGTGTGCAATGTTCCAAAGACAAGGTGACCTGTTTCTGCAGCCGAAATAGCCAGAGAAATGGTTTCCAAATCCCGCATTTCACCGACTAGAATCACGTCGGGATCTTCCCGTAGTGCAGCTCTAAGGGCATTAGAAAAGCTTTTTGTATCTTCTCCAATCTGGCGCTGATGAATGAGGCTTTTGATCGGCTCATAGACAAATTCAATCGGATCTTCGACCGTCAGAATATGCTCAGCTCTGGTGTGGTTAATATCATTGATCATTGAAGCCAACGTCGTTGACTTACCAGACCCTGTTGGCCCAGTTACTAAAATCAAGCCGCGAGGCTTACGAGCAAGCTCAATTACAATATCTGGCAAACCAAGTAGCTCAGCACTAGGAATTTTAGAACTTAGCGCTCTTAAGCAGGCTGCATACGTGCCTCTATCCTTATAAACATTGACTCGAAAACGTGCCAATCCTTTAACACCGTAAGAACAATCCAATTCCCAGTTTTGCTCTAAATGCTTCCGCTGAGTATTGTTTAGCATGCTGAAGATCAACCGCTGACACTGCTCAGGTGTCATGGGTGGGTGCTCAGTAGGTGTGAGGTGACCACTGACCCTAATGTAAGGGGGTAGGCCAGCCGAAAGATGGAGGTCAGATCCGCCTCGCTCAACGACCTCTTCCATCAAGTCTTCGATCATCATTTCCATGGGGCCACCTCAGGTAGATATCTAAAAAATCGTTATGAGCAGATCAAGCGGGAATAAGAAAAGATTACGGTAGTAAAGCTAGATTTAATCAATGGAGATGATTGTACCCACTCTGCTGTAATGAATTACATTTGTTAAGCCCATCTAACTACTCTGAAAGCGGGCCGTTAGGCAATAAGGACAATCTAGCCAATCATGATGTAGCTCTGCATTACAGGTGGCACAACTCAGAACACTCTTACGTCTGGCCTTAAGTTCAGCTTCTAAACCCGTATCAGTAAACGTTACCCTCTCTACCTCTTCCAGGGTTGTGTAGCCTTGCTCTACTAGATTGAGGCTGTAAGACAGTAAAGTCTGCATACCTTCTTCGACGGCAGCCTCCTTAATATGTTCTGCAGGGGCTCCATCTGAGATCATTTTCTGCAGACTTTCAGTAATCCGCATGACTTCATACACACCAACACGTCCTTTATAACCAGATCCCTGACAAGTTTGACAAAGTTCACCAGTACTTTGAGCTGTCTCAACTTGATCCGCAGAAATTGTATTAGCTCGGTATAAGGTTATACCATCACCAGATGAACTTAACCCAAATCGGGCTAGCTCCTCATTACTAGGCGAGTAAGATATGCGACAATCACTGCAAACTTTCCGAACCAGACGTTGGGCTAGTACTCCGATCAGCGAGCTTGATACTTGAAAAGCCTCCACTTCCATTTCATTGAGACGAGAGATTGCACCTGCCGCATCATTGGTGTGGAGTGTGGTCAAAACCAAATGTCCAGTTAGTGCGGCTTCAATAGCTGTTTTGGCTGTTTCTGTATCACGAGTCTCACCAACCAGAATGACATCAGGATCCTGCCTCAGGAATGCTCGTAGAAGTAGTGGAAAGTCAATTCCTTTTTCACGAATAACTTGTACTTGGGTAATACCAGGCAAAGCATATTCAATGGGATCTTCTGCGGTACTGATGTTGATATCCGGACTATTACGTTCGGATAACACTGAATAAAGAGTTGTGGTTTTACCTGAACCAGTCGGTCCTGTTACTAGGATCAATCCGTAAGGAGAACTGGTCATGTCTCGAACGATTTTGAGCGTCTCATCATCGGTGATCAGCTTATCCAGACCTAGCTGTGTGTTCGTATTATCTAGGATTCTTAGTACTACTTTCTCACCATAACGGCTGGGTATGGTGCTGACCCGAAAGTCTACTTTACGTCCTTGAAAAACCCTGCGAATTCGACCATCTTGAGGAATACGTCGTTCAGCAATATCTAGATCAGAAATAATCTTGAGACGAGCTGTTACCGCTGGAATGATTTTTTTAGGTAGCTTTTGGAATGCTTGGCGAAGGACTCCGTCCCGGCGGAATCTAATTCGTAAAAATTCCTCTTGAGGTTCAACATGAATATCAGAGGCACCTTCCTGGAGCGCCTTAACCAATATCTTGTTGACCAATGCGATGACGGGAGCAGCTCCTGCATCTTGCACGGCTGTGCTCAAATCAGCTTCTTCGTCTAAAGCATCCTCAAGATCAGCACCATCGAGATCCAGATCTTCTAAATTAGTGTTAACGTCAACAGCCTGCTCAAAATCTCGCTGCTTTTCTTTTGCGACTTGGTTGTCTAAATATGCTGAGATCATCCGTTGATAGTCTTCAACGGTGATGACCATACGACGCAGTTTGAGACTTTTGGGTCGCAAGATTCGATTTAGATCATCTTGGGCCTCTAAGTTTTCTGGGTCTACCATCGCTACCAGTACGGTAGAAGTACCATCCTGTGTAGTTTGCGAAAGTGGGAGCAAACGATGACGGCGGCAGATATCTACAGGAATTAAGTCATCAATCAGGTTACCAACTTTTGTATCAGAGACACTCTCAATCTCAGGATCTAACGACTCAACTCCGTATAGAATTTTGAGTTCAAATAGCTGTTGCTTTTTATACTGTCGTAAAAGCTCTGGACTTAACTGCTGGCCTGTCAAGGACTCTAAAACATCTGTTAGCGAGCGTCCTGACTTTCGACTTTCAACCAATGCTTGCTGCATTTGGTCTGTATCAACATAACCGGCTTGAATTAGCTGGTTGCTAAAGGGTGAAAAGCTTCTTTGTAAAACAAGCGCTTTCCGAGATGATGAATTGGTCATAGTCGCCGCAGAAAATCCTTACAGAAGGTTGCCCACAAAACGCTTTTCTGTAGACAGCTATAGTGTAGAGAGTCCTAATATCGTTAGTCTAGAGTGCTCTCACGTTTTAGAGCATGTTATGTAACGCTGCTCTACCTCCCGATAATAGCTTGAACAATGGCATCCAGCTAGCTGGATTACAGCCCATTAAGCATTGAGCGAAATGACAGAGGCTGATAAAGGATGTTAAGGGAATCATCCTAGTTATGTAGTCATTACGTTGCTAAATGCATTATGGTGATACGTCTAAGGCGGTTGAATAAACATCACAGACCAGGTTGGCAGCGAGTTCTATGCTTCTTAAGATGGCATGATTCCAGCCAATTTTTTTGAAAAAATAGGTTTTTAGGATGGTGCAACTCGCTTAAAATATCAGCGTCTAAGGCAAATAATATCTATCTATCCCCTGTGTTCTGTTATTGGTGAGGTTACGCGATGGTAGAGGACGTCAATCCGACAGAAAATAATTCTCTTGAAGAAGAGAAAGCCTCTGAAGCTGTCAGTGAGACAGATGAAAGTATTGAAGAACTCAAACTTGAAGACGCCGATATTGATATCAACTTTGATAATGAGTTCTCCGATGTTTCTTCTGATGATGCGGGGGGCTCCGATAGTGAAACTGAAGAAGCGTCTGAGGGAGATGTGGCGGCTATCTCTAATTTAGAAGAGCAAATAGCTCAGCTCAAATCACAGTTAGAAGATAGAAACAGTCAGTACTTGAGACTCACAGCAGATTTTGAAAACTTTCGCAAGCGGACTAGTAGAGAAAAGGAGGATCTTGAACTTCAGGTCAAATGTAATACGATTGGCAACGTCTTAGAGGTTGTAGATAACTTTGAGCGCGCACGCTCCCAGATCAAACCTCAAAATGATGGTGAAATGGCGGTCCACAAAAGCTATCAAAGTGTCTATAAGCAATTAGTTGAGGCCTTAAAACGCATCGGTGTAGCTCCAATGCGAGCAGAGGGCAAAGAATTTGATCCTAATTTGCATGAAGCTGTCATGCGTGAACCGACTGATGAACATGCTGACGGTACAGTTATTGAGGAATTGGTACGAGGATATGTCTTAGGGGAGCGAGTTTTACGCCACGCCATGGTTAAGGTTGCTACTCCTCTAGAGGAATGATAGCTTTAGCGAACTCTATCGATAGGTAAAGCCTGCACATAACTGGGCTGGAGGTAAACCCAGCTCGGTTATGAAGCTTTCTTGAATATCAAGGTGCTTTATTGGAGTTTCTAGTTTTGGGTATTGTATCTATATTGGAGAGTAGTGTGTACGCCTATCAGCGTGCTCGCTGTAGATATTGTTCTATCAGCTATGTGTTACGAACAGGGTGTAGCCATATAGCAGTTTTTACTTAATCTTATATATCGGTTGGTTCATTAGAGCTAATGCTTGCTTGAAGTTCAGTACATTTTTTAATCGTGGCTACTGCCAACTCTGAATTTTTGGAGAGATATGGAAGTTTGCTGCTTAAGCTGGCATAGCAGATTGAGTGGATATCTATTTTCTAAGATGTGTTGTGTGATTTTCTGGAGTAAGCAGACTCTCAGATGGGTAAAGTTATTGGCATTGATTTAGGGACTACGAATAGCTGTGTTGCTGTCTTAGAAGGTGGCAAACCGGAAGTTATTACTAATACGGAGGGCGGACGCACGATGCCAAGCATTGTGGGGTTTGCCAAAAATGGAGAGCGACTGGTTGGCCAGTTGGCTAAGCGTCAGGCTGTCACCAATGCAGAGAATACTGTCTACAGTATTAAGCGCTTCATTGGTCGTCGTTGGGAGGATACATCTAGCGAACGATCCCGAGTTCCTTATACCTGTGTACGTGGTAAGGACGATACAGTAGATGTTCTCATTCGTGGTAAAGCTTACACACCTCAAGAAGTATCAGCGATGACGCTGCAAAAGCTCAAGCAAGATGCTGAAGCCTATCTTGGTGAAGAGGTGACTCAGGTCGTGATCACTGTGCCTGCTTACTTCACGGATGCTCAACGTCAAGCGACGAAGGATGCTGGCAAAATTGCTGGACTTGAAGTACTGCGTATTATTAATGAGCCGACTGCTGCGGCACTGTCCTATGGTCTGGATAAATTGGATCAAGACCAAACTGTTTTGGTCTTTGACTTAGGTGGCGGAACGTTCGATGTTTCTATTTTGCAGCTAGGTGACGGGGTTTTTGAAGTAAAAGCTACGTCTGGTAATAATCATCTGGGTGGTGATGATTTTGATAATAGTATTGTCACAGCTTTGTTAGAGCAGTTTCGTGAGCAAGAAGGCATGGATCTGTCCACAGATCGCATGGCTTTACAGCGAATTCGTGAAGCAGCTGAAAAGGCTAAGATCGAACTGTCTAGCCGTGCAACGACATCAATTAATTTGCCCTTTATTGCAGCCGATGAGACGGGACCAAAGCACTTAGAGTCCGAATTAACGCGGACCCAGTTTGAAGAATTAGCCAAGCCTCTAGTGGAAGCAACTTTAGAGCCAGTGGCTCAAGCATTAAAAGATGCTGAGCTAACTCCAAATGATATTGATCGAATTCTATTGGTGGGGGGCTCTACGCGGATTCCAGCTGTTCAAAAAGCAATCACTGATTTTTTTAATGGCAAAACTCCTGATCGCTCTGTGAATCCAGACGAAGCAGTTGCTTTGGGAGCATCCATTCAGGCTGGTGTGCTAGGTGGTGAAGTCAAGGACTTACTGCTGCTAGACGTAACGCCTTTATCACTGGGAATTGAGACCTTGGGTGAAGTATTTACCAAGGTCATTGAGCGTAACACGACAATCCCTACTAGTAAGTCACAGACCTTTTCAACGGCAACGGATGGTCAAACTTCGGTAGAGGTTCATGCGCTGCAGGGTGAACGAGCGATGGCTCGAGATAATAAGAGCCTTGGACGCTTTGAGCTGACTGGTATTCCACCTGCGCCTAGAGGCATTCCACAAATTGAAGTGTCTTTTGAAATTGACGCTGACGGTATTCTGCAGATAGCGGCTAAAGATAAAGGCACAGGGCGTGCTCAAAGCATTCGTATCACTAATACGGGGGGCTTAACTTCTAGTGAAATTGATAAGATGCGCGAAGAGGCAGAAGCTTATGCTGACGATGATGCTCGTCGTAAAGTAGTTGCTGAAATGAAGAACAAGGCGGATACCTTGTTCTATAGCTATGAATCGACGATGCGGGAAAACGCTGAGTGGATCAGCGATGAACGCAAGGTTCAGGCTCAAGAATCAGAGACTACGCTCAGGGCGGCTTTAAATAGTAAAGATATCGCCCCTGAGGAGCTTCAGGCTGCGTTAGATGCTCTGCAGCAAACGATCTTTGCGATTGGTGCTGAGATGTATCGTCAAGTCAATGAAGATAACTATGACATTGCGATGGATGAGACGACTCCAGATGTGATGTCTTCTGAGCCCTCTGGCGAAGGTCATTCTCAACCGCCTTCAGTAGAAGGAGCAGCTGCGCCAATAGAAACAGAAACTCCTGAAGCGATTGATTTGCTTGCAGACGACCCAGAGTTTGATGTTGATGCCACTATTACAGCAGATTACGAAGCGATCGAATAGTAACCGAATTGCTGGAGTACGGGAATTGCGAATTAGTAATGTGCCGTGCTTACGTAGAATAGTTGGATAGGTTTCCAGTTGTCGTTGTTAAGCTAGCATTCTATGGCTCGTGATTACTATGAGGTACTCGGTGTTTCCCGGGGGACCGATCAGGATGAGATAAAGCGTGCTTATCGGCGACTGGCGCGTAAGTATCACCCTGATGTCAACAAGGATCCGGGTGCAGAGGATAAGTTCAAGGAGATCAATAGGGCTTACGAGGTTCTATCTGAGCCAGAAATTAGGGCTCGATATGATCGCTTTGGTGAAGCTGGCGTGGGTGGTGCTGCGGCTGGTGGTGCCGGCTTCCAAGATTTTTCTGATATGGGCGGTTTTGCCGATATTTTTGAAAGCTTTTTTAGTGGTTTTTCAGGTGGTCCGACTCAGGCAAAGCGACGCGGTCCTATGCGTGGGGATGATCTGCGGCTGGATCTAAAGCTGGATTTTGCTGAGGCTGTATTCGGTGGTGAAAAAGAAATTAAAATTAGCCATTTAGAAAACTGTATGACCTGTAAAGGGTCTGGTGCAAAGCCAGGGACTCGGCCTCGTACTTGTTCGACCTGTAGTGGTTCAGGGCAGGTACGGCGGGCAACCCGAACACCGTTTGGTAGTTTTACTCAGGTTTCGGCCTGCCCTACGTGTAATGGGACGGGGGAGGTTGTTGAGGATCGTTGTGAAGTCTGTGGTGGCGCAGGGCGTAAGCAAGAGACTAAAAAGCTAAAAATTACAATTCCGGCTGGTGTTGACAACGGTACTCGTCTAAGAGTTTCTAATGAAGGCGATGCGGGTATGCGTAGCGGTCCTCCAGGGGACTTGTATGTGTATCTGTTTGTAAAAGAAGACAGTAAGTTTAAGCGTGATGGCATCAATGTGCTGTCAGATTTGAAGATCAGTTATCTGCAGGCAATCTTGGGGTGTGAACTACAGGTGGAAACGGTAGATGGACCGTTGGAAGTGCAAGTGCCTTCTGGGACTCAGCCTAATACAGTGTTAACTTTGGAAAATCGTGGGGTTCCTAAATTAGGTAATCCAGTGAGTCGGGGAAACCACTTATTAACCATCTTGGTTGATATTCCGACTCGAATTAAAGCTGAAGAACGTGAATTACTTGCCAAGTTAGCTGAAGTTCGAGGTGATTCGATCTCAAAAAAAGGACTTGAGGGGTTTTTAGGTGGTCTGTTTAAAGGCTAGAGGCAAGGCTAGCTGCCGGGAGATTTCTGTAATATGACGGATATCTTGAATAGACCTGATGAGACGTTAGATTTGCGAGGTATTCCCTGTCCTCTGAACTTTGTTCGCACCAAGCTCAAATTGCAACGGATGCCTGTGGGTATGCTCTTGGAGGTTTGGTTAGATGCCGGGGAACCTGTAGAGCAGGTGCCGGATAGTTTGCGGACGGAAGGGATCCTGATTGAAGGGCTAGAGCCCACCTCGGAGGGTTATTTCGTGCTCCAGGTACGGCAGCCTAGGGTATGACGGTAGTAATAGAGCATTTAAACCTATTGTCTGCTTTAGGTACTGTGGTTGCCTGTCAGGCTAACTACTATCAGGTAAGGCTCTCTCTAGAGGCTTGTGAGCCACTGTATTTGTTGTGTACTCGTCGGGCTCGTTTGAAGAAGCTTGGACAGCAGGTTGTGGTTGGGGATCAGGTGCTAGTTGAGGAGATAGATTGGTACGATCAGCGGGGCGCGATCGCAACCATTCATCCCCGCACTAATTTACTCGACCGTCCTCCCATTTCTAACGTTGACCAAATTTTACTGGTCTTTGCCTTAGCTGAGCCTGCACTAGATTCGACTCAGCTGAGCCGATTTCTAGTCAAAGCAGAATCCACCGGTGTTCCGGTTACTCTATGTCTCAATAAACGAGATCTACTATCCCAAGCGGCAATTGATGAGTGGCAAACTCGACTGAGCGATTGGGGCTATGAGCCTATACTGGTTAGCGTTCAAGAAGATGAGGTGCTGCCTGCAGTCTTGACGGCAGCATTAAAACATCGAGTTAGTGTTGTAGCGGGTCCTTCAGGTGTTGGAAAATCGAGCCTTCTAAATCGTCTGGTCCCCGATGTTGATGCTCGTACTAATACGGTTTCTGGCAAACTGGGGCGGGGGCGTCACACTACACGCCATGTGGAGCTATTTGATTTACCGACCGGGGGGCTACTTGCTGACACTCCTGGTTTTAACCAACCGGACCTCACCTGTACTGTTGAGACACTGATGATGTGTTTTCCGGAAGTTCGCAAGCGAGCAGGTCATTGTCAATTTAACGACTGTCTACATCGTGATGAACCTGGCTGCAGAGTGAGGGGTGGCTGGGAACGTTACGACGACTATCTGTCTTTACTGGCTGAGGTTTTACACTACCAGCAGCAGTTGGAAGAACGTCCCGATGCGGAGGCAGTTGAGAAGGTTAAAATCGGCAGCGATGGTCAGGTGCAACATGAACCTAAGTTAGAAGCCAAGAAATACCGTCGCACATCCCGTCGGCGTGACCATCAGGACTTACAGGATATGTGTTACGACGTTATGGGCGCAAACTCGATTGATGATTTGGATGATGCAGTCCTAGAGGAGTATGGGTTTTAACGATGCCACTCCGTTACACCACCAGGCTTGTCAATTAAGGTGATTCCCTGAGCTGCCAGATTTTCTCGAATTTGGTCAGCTAGGGCAAAGTCCTTTGCCTTTTTTGCGCTCAGCCGTTGCTCAATTAGGGCTGAGATCTCAGCGTTGCTGGGACCTCCACTTGCATTAGACGGCGCGTTGTCTGATGTAGCTTCGAGACCAATCACCTGGGCCAGAGAGACAAGGGTATGCCACTGCTGCTTGAGGCTGGCGCTATCTGCGTCTGTTTTGCCTTCATGCACTAAAAGATTTCCCTGGCGGCGGAGTTCTTTTGCCAGTTCAAAAAGTACAGCCACCGCTTCTGGTGTATTAAAGTCATCATCCATAGATGCCTGAAATCGCTGTACCGCATCGCTCTCATAGTCAAGTTCTGGAACGTTGGAGCTGCTCCAATCTAGCTGCGGACCGTGGTTAGCGCCAAACAGTAAACCATCTTTAAGGGTTTGCCAGCTTTTGGTGGCAGATGCGATCGCATCTATCGTGAAGTCTACGGGTTTACGGTATTGAGCCTGACAAAGAAAGAGACGTAGTGCCATGGGATGTAGCCCATCCTCTGCATCCAATAGCTGACGAATAGTGGTGAAGTTGCCTAAGGATTTAGACATCTTTTCCCCGTTTACATTCACCATGCCGTTGTGCATCCAATATTGGGATAGGGGCTGACCTGTCGCGGCTTCTGACTGCGCAATTTCATTTTCGTGATGAGGAAAGGTGAGATCACCACCTCCCATATGAATATCGATGGTATTGCCCATGCGATCTCGCACCATGGCCGAGCACTCAATATGCCAACCCGGTCGTCCTGGTCCCCAGGGAGAGTCCCAAGACGGTTCCTCTGGCTTAGCGCCTTTCCATAAAGCAAAATCAAACGGGTCTTGCTTTTTAGACTCGCCGCCACCTACACGACCGCTAGCTCCCGCCTGCATGTCATCTAACTTTCGACCCGAAAGCTTACCATACCCTTCAAACCGCCGTACTTTATAGTACACATCTCCGCCAGCGGCGTAGGCATAGTCTTTCTGTTCTAACTCACCAATGAGTCGTTTGATGCCGTCAATGGTGTGGGTAGCGTAGGTGTATTCGTCGGCTTCTAATATATTTAGACGGGCCATGTCCTCGTGGTAGGCCTCAATATAACGCTGAGAAATAGCATCCATAGTGGTGCTTTCCTGCCGCGCACGATTTAAAATTTTGTC
>JBCDFI010000106.1:0-12646 GCA_039178155.1 Cyanobacteria bacterium P01_H01_bin.105 | reverse complement strand
CTTTTTAGTCATGGATGGGGATAAAGGAGAAGTTGCGGTTATGGCCAGAGATAAAGATCTTATAAGACTACCGAGGGTTTCTAAGATAGAAATTTGACCTATGGCTGCAGTCGTCGCTGATAACAAATAGGTTGATTGCCCCTATCAAGTACAGGCAAGGAGTTATGGTCTTGGCTATCGCGTTAAATTTCCTGAAGACTATCTAGTTAAATTTGCGGATGCTTTCTAATTCTTTTGCAAAGATTATATGAACACTGTTGCAAAAAATACGCATGTGGGTAATCAACACTATTTTAGACGGTGGCGACCTTGAAGAAGCCATCATCAACGCCCTTGCAATAAATGCTGAACGTTCAAGTCATCTTCCTCCTCCAGGGTTTTTGCTAGCTATGCTGGCTCGCACTAGTAAAGCAATGCCAGAGGTACCAAGTAGCGCTGATGTAACCATCGTTGAGAGACGAGCAATTAGAGCTAGTCAACGATCAGGAGTATGTTTGTTGGACGAAAATATCCAAAGCTTCTGACTCATCCAAGCTAGGGACCAAATCAAGTCAGGATGTCGGTAGCCCTCATCGAGCCGATGCTCTAGTTCAGACAGTAGCCAAGCCGCAACTAGTGTTAATTGCTGAGCATCTAAGGATTCAATTAATTGCTGTTCTGCCAGATTTTTGGGCTGTTGATCGGCCATGCTTATAGATGCTTAAATTTCCTCACTCTTTCAGTGTCAGGTAATTTGCTGTTGAAGTGTTAACGCCAAGCAGTTAATATTGCTTACTTCCGCTGGATTATCAGTTTGTAGCCGTTACCGTAGCCACATCATAAACAAAACAGCCTGATAGTTACTGTAGCCAGGACGATAACTTACTAGACCTTTAAGCTAACTGGAACCGCTATGCTTAGGTACGGATGAGTTTTGAGTTATCTGAGTTTTGAGTGAATTCGCTCCTCAGTCTTTAAACAGCGTTCAAAACTCAGAATTAATAGCTAGCTATACTATGACCGACCAGTTATGACCGACCAGCGTATTCAACCTATACATGTAATTGGCGGCGGCCTTGCCGGGACCGAGGCGACCTGGCAAATAGCCCAAGCGGGTATTCCAGTGGTGCTGCATGAGATGCGTCCGATCAAACTCAGTCCGGCTCACCACTCAGAGCATGTAGCTGAGCTGGTATGCAGTAATTCATTTGGGGCAAAAGCAGCAGATCGAGCCTCAGGTCTACTGCACGAAGAACTCCGACAGTTGGGTTCTGTGGTGATCGCCAAGGCCGATGAGCATGCGGTGCCAGCAGGTGGAGCCTTAGCGGTAGACCGGGGAGTGTTTAGTCGCGACCTGACGGCAACGTTAGAACAACACCCACTGGTTGAGCTGCACCGGGATGAAGTAACCGCCATTCCTACTGATAGCACAGTAGTGCTGACCACGGGACCGTTGACCAGCGATGCTCTAGCTGCAGACCTGCGTCGGTTCACAGGCCAGGACTACATGAGTTTTTTTGATGCAGCCAGCCCAATTGTGGTGGGCGAATCTATTAATCGTGATGTCGCTTTTATGGCCTCGCGCTATGACCGGGGTGAAGCGGCCTATCTCAACTGTCCGATGAATCGAGAGCAGTATTTGGCGTTTTGGCAAGCGCTTTGTGCAGCAGAACAGGCGGAGTTAAAAGACTTTGAACAAGAAACAGCAAAATTCTTTGAGGGCTGTCTGCCCATAGAAGAAATGGGCCGCCGGGGTGAGGATACCATGCGCTACGGTCCTCTCAAACCAGTGGGGCTGTTTGATAAGCGGTATGGAGCTTTTGACGATCCGGCCAACAAGGGCAAAAAACCCTATGCGGTGGTGCAGCTACGCCAAGAAGATAAGGGTGGACAGCTGTGGAATATGGTGGGTTTTCAGACTAACCTGCGTTGGGGTGAGCAAAAGCGGGTGTTTCGTATGATTCCGGGGTTAGAGACTGCAGAATTTGTGCGAATGGGAGTGATGCATCGCAATACCTTTATTAATTCACCGGAGCTATTGAGCAGCGCGCTGCAGTTTCATCAGCGTGCCAACTTGTTTGCCGCTGGTCAGCTGGTAGGGACTGAAGGTTACACAGCCGCCTGTGCCGGGGGCTGGCTAGCTGGGACTAATGCCGCCCGGTCAGTGCTAGGAATGCCGCTGGTGTCATTACCAGTGACTACTATGATTGGGGCGCTATTTGGCTTTATCAGTTCGGCAGAGCCTAAGCATTTTCAACCAATGCCGCCAAATTTTGGTATTTTTCCGGCGTTACCCCAGCGAATTCGCAATAAGCGGGAGCGATATGGACAATATCGCGATCGCAGCTTTGCCGATCTCCGCACTTGGGCAGAGGCCAACACCATCAGACTCAAGCAGCAGATATTGGCAACAGCATAGGCGGACCTCGCTCTATGGATACAGTCGTCAGTCCACCTCGCTTTATACTGCTGTTTTTAGATGGCTTGGGTCTGGGTACCGCTGGCCCCCACAACCCTCTGGCAAATCCTGCCACTATGCCCTACTGGCAGTCCCTGTGCGGCCAACGCTTACTAGCTGGAGCCCGTGCCCAGCGTCCTAATCTGTTGTTTAAACCTGTAGATGCTACCTTAGGTGTTCCAGGGCTACCCCAAAGCGCAACAGGGCAGACCACGCTTTACACGGGGCACAATGCCGCTAAATTTCGAGGTCAACATCAGACAGGCTTTGCCAATGGCTCCCTACGCCAGCTGATTGAGCCCTACGGATTATTTAAGCAGGTGCTAGACCGAGGAGGAACAGCCACCCTGGCAAATCTCTATTCCCCGGTTTACTTTGAGGCCATCGCCCAAAGACGAGGACGCTATTCGGTCTGCACTCTACTCAATATGACAGCCGGTCTACCTTTTCGGATGCAGTATGAGTATGAACAGGGCGACGCTATCTTTTGGGATATCACGGGTGCGATCGCAAAATCTCGGGGTATTAACACAGCCCCGATAGATCCTAACTTAGCGGGACAACAATTAGCCACCATCGGCAGCCGCTACAGCGTGACACTATTTGAGTGCTATTTAAGTGACTACGCAGGCCATCAACAAAACTATGCAAACGCAGTCAAAGTCCTGCAGCGGATTGATCAATTTATAGCTGCGATTGTCAACGGTCTCACCCTAGAAACGACCCTCGTAATTGTCAGCGACCATGGCAACGTAGAAGATTTGTCTACTAAGCGTCATACCTTAAATTTAGTTCCCCTATGTGCAGTTGGAGTAAACGCTCACATATTTGAATCGGTAAAAGACTTGACCGGTGTCACCCCTGCTATCCTAAGCATCCTGTAAACACAGCAACAATTTCCCCAAAGCTAAGCTACTGATCTACAGATGAAAAAGATTTTTCTTGATGAGGTAATTCATATTTTTCAAGCATTTGCAAAAGCCGTGTTGGAATCACTGGTTTGGCTAAAAAATCAGTCATTCCTAACATATTGACAATGTGTTGATCTGTTTGATCTGTTTTTAAGATAATTAATGGTTTTGAACGATTAGATCTTTCTTTAAAGAATTTGACGGTATCTCTTCTATCTACCTCTAACATTACTGGAGCTAGCAAGATAATATCAGGCTGAAGCTGAGCTGCCATCTTTAACCCCTTGCGAATATTGTGGGTTAAAACAACAAAATAGCCCTGACTTACAAGAGTTTTCCAGATAAGCTCACAGGTCACCGTATCCTCATCAATAACCAGCACACATCCTGAACAGGGGACCTTCGTTAAGGAAACAGCTGAGGAGTCAGATGTAGCATCCTGCGCTTGGGTTTGAGACTGGGGAATAGTCAATTCTGTTGCTAATTCTGCTTTAATCTCTTTAGAGGGAGATAAACTTGTTTCCTGAACATTCTTTGGAATTCTAAGTGTAAATGTAGTTCCTTGGCCTACTTTACTTTGAACATTCACGATGCCGCCCATCATCTGAACAAATCTTTTAGTGATAGTCAACCCAAGCCCGGTGCCACCGTATTTTCTTGTGGTTGAAGAGTCTGCTTGAGAAAAAGCATTGAAAACTTTTTGGAGTTGTTCTGGCATCATGCCAATACCGGTATCTTGAATCTGGAAATCTATCCAGTTGTTATTATCAACATCCGTAGCACTTACCCTAAGAGTAATAGTGCCATTTTGAGTAAACTTACTGGCATTGCTCAATAGATTAAAGAGACTTTGTCGGACTTTAACCGGATCTGCATACATCTCGCTAATATTATCTGAGTATTCAACCTTCAAAATATTGTTATTTTTAGCTATAGAAGGCTGCATTGTTGATGCTACATCCTTCACCAGAGGCCTGAGGTTAAAAGTTTCTAGATACATCTCCATGTGACCAGCCTCTACTTTAGAGAGATCTAGAACATCATTGATTAACCCTAACAAATGTTTGCCCGCACCATGAATCTTTTGAAGTTCAGGAATAAAATCCTCTTGGCCTAAATCTTCTGCATCTTCTTCCAACATTTCGCTATATCCAATAATGGCATTAAGCGGCGTGCGTAGCTCGTGGCTCATGTTGGCAAGAAATTCGCTTTTTGCCTGGTTCGCCTGTTCTGCTTTAAGACGCTCAGCCTCTGCTTTTTTTTGAGCTTCGTAGGCTTTTTTGAGGGCTTCATCATTGGCTGCAAGGCTCAATGCTAGTTGAAATTCAGCTTTTTTGCGGGTACTAATATCTTGCCAGAAAATTGAAAGACCATCCTTACTGGGACTCAGACGAAACTCAAGCCAGCGAGATTTAGCTGAAAATCGGGTTTCAAATGTTACAACAGACTGTCGATTACGGGCTTCTTGATAGTACGGCTTTTGGTCTTGGCCAAGTTCTGCGGGTAATATGGTCCAAACAAGCTGACCGATCAGTTCCTCAGGTGATTTTTCTAAATCTTTGGATGCTTGAGTATTGGCATAGGTGATCCGCCACTGACTATCTACATCAATAAAGGCATCATCAATGCTCTCAGACAGAAAGTTGGTAATTTTTTCAACGTTACGAGCTTGTTTCCCTAGCAGTCTCAGATAGACAGCTCCCCCTAGCAGGCCAATACCCCACACGGCAGCTGCTAGCTGAAATAGACTAGCCCTTTGATCTGCTTCGCGATAGGCCTCTTCATAGGTTTTAGATAGGGTTTGAAATTGCTGGGTGGTCGGCAATGCTAATAACGACTGACTCAGCTGCTCAACCTGAGGTTTTGTCTCTAAAATAATATCAACGTACCGTAGCGCTGTATTGATGTCGTTGCGATCGCGAATATTATTAGCATCCACCAACGTTTGAAGTTGGCCGAGCTTGAGTTTGATATCAGCTGCCAAAGCCTGATCTGAAGCCAGTGTGTAACGCCATACATCATCTAGAAGATCTATTAAAGATTCGTAGACCTGCCTTTCTGCCGATGAGATGCTTTCTTGTCGGATATCATTAACTAGCGGTTGGAGCGCCGATAAGGAATCCTTGATCGGCAAATTTTGTGTTTGAAATTGGTCTGCGAGGTCAGCTTTCTGAGTCAGAAGCCGAGTACCCTCTTTCAGGATTTCTTGCAGCTGTTGACTGTTCGAATAATTGATAAAGCCAGGGATATTTTCGAGCTTATCTTGGCGTTTACGAACCTGATGTAATTCCTGGACTAGCGGTTCATAGGAGGGTTGTAAAGCTCGTTGGACTTCGATAAAAGTTTGATTAACAATTAAATCTTGCTGAATCTGTTTTGATAAATACTCTTGATAACGTACATGCTCATCAAGAGTCACTGAGCGTCCTTTGGCTAGCAGACCTAACCAAACTAACAGCGCGCTAGCTGCAGCCGAAAGTATGATTGGCCTGTATTTCATAGAAAACTACGCTGCGTAATAATTGATTTTGGTACATACAAATACACAACGACAGGACAGCTATCTGGAAAGAATTGATAGGCATGAAGATAGCAGACTACTCGGACTTTACCGATGGATCAGCGTTCTGTCTAGAAGCCTTGGATACCTTTCACACTGAGGATTTCAGAGCTTAGACAATGCTTTAGTCGTCACTAAAAAATTACAGAATAAATCCATAGATGGGGTAGCTAAAATCATCCTAAGAACCCGCAAACCATGACTAAACAGCGTTGCAACCTCATATTTATCGACCCATTGCTCATTCAGTTGGATTGATTAAAGTCAGAATGTAAAGAGTTTGCAATTATTTTTTGACGACAGAAAACTACGGCTATGCAAAGTCTCTCCTGAGACAGGCTCTACAGCTACTTTGGTGCTTTGCTCCAGCCGTTTTCAATCGCTTCTGCTTCTGTACAGAACCACTTCTCCCCATATTCTGAGCGAATAGTTGTTGAGGCGTAATCCTCCATGCCTGGGAGATGATAAAGCTTTTTGCCCGTGCTAATGGAGATGTTACCCTTAATCTTGCATTCCGGTTTAGTAACAGCTGTCACTGGATCTTGGGTAATCGCTGTCACTGGATCTGGAGAATTAGTCAGACTAGATTTGATCGCAGTGACTCCGGCTACGGAAAACGCTATAAAACCAAGAATCATCTTAAGTTGTTTATCCGGCTTTGACTTCGGCTGACTAGGCTTTATGGAGCGAGTCGGCGTTGGCCTAGAGCTTATGCCTTGAATAGAGGCTTTTGCGGCCCGTAATTTACCTTTGGGGGTCGTTATTTTTTGGTATGAGATAATATCTCCAATTTTTGGACGGCGACTAGCCGCTGAAAAAGCACTGATATGTAAAAACACATCACTACTACCGTCATTTGATTTGATAAAACCAAACCCTCTATCTTCTTTCCAGCTGATTAGTTTACCCTTGATAAACAAAGGTTTCATGACCTGGTCCCGCACTTGCCTCTCAATTCTATAGTCTTACTCGTTTTGTGGAGGATGACGGGACAGTCTGGAGATTTTCTTTATACAATCCTCTTATCTTGCCTATCAAGCTGAAAGTACAGACGTACCAAAGAAAGAATTAGCTAATAAAGTCTTCTTGACAGGTACTGTCCGCTAACTGGATATGTACTCTCAGTCGTTGCCCTGCAGAACAGCGAAACGGAGGAATTTGAATGTAGTCATCCTGCTCGCCAGCTTTGACTGTTTTAAGTAGCTCTCCGGTTTCAGACAGCTCTAACGCCAACATGACATTGCTAGGCAATATAGTATCGCCAGAGGGATACAGTTGAATACGAATGTTACGGCGCTCGTTAGCCTCAATATCAACGCTAAACATCAGCAAAAGATCGTCAGGAGCGGTATGCAGAAAAATTTTCTTGCCACAGGTAAGAACAGCTGTGCCACCGGCAGCTGAGCGAAACCTAAGGGTGTGGGCTTGAGGCAGGAGTGACTCTAATGTCTGCCAGCCTTGTTTAAAAATATTCTCAAGCCAGTCTTCTATATTGGCAGGAGCATTACTCTGTCTCTGTTGATATAGCTGCTGTCGCCAATGCTCATTAATAAATAAGGCCCCCCACTGGTAAAAATCTAGGGCCAGCCTGGGCTCAGGAGACTGCATCAACTTCTGAACTAAGTGCTCAGCTTGAGCAGCAGATAAAACAGGCAGCTGACTCATAGGACTAGGAAGAGGACGAGCCATTTGCTGAGCCACCCAGAAGGCAGAAAAGTCTTGCACCAGCTCGGTATCCATGAGGCTGTAAGTACGTTCAGCAGCATCGTAAATACCTTTAGATTTAAGCTGTCTATGTGTTGTATAGCCCCACAATGCTAACCTTTGCTCATCGACATCAACATAAGCAGCGACGTAATAGTCGGCAGACAACCCTGGCAGATCGACCCATTCCTGTGGAACTCTGAGTTCTGCTGCATCGATAGTCTCGGCGAGCATCACGATAATGCGGTTGTCTCCCAAAGACAGCGTCAAGCCATCGACGACATGCCATGTATCAATTGGAGCTGCATGGGGCAATGGCCAGACAGTCTGAGCAAATTCTTCTTGAAACCATGACATTATTGCCTTAAGTCCCAAGTGATGGATGTAGATTCGCCAGCGAGCAGCCGGATCTGCGATAAATGCAGTGCGTTGCCAATAGTCCAGGTCAGCTGGCATTTCCAGCACAGGCTGTACAGGGTTGTCAAATAACACGCTCATTCCGATACCTCTGATGGCTCTGGCGAATAGTGGCGCTGTAACCACTCATGAATCACCTCACTAACATTAGCTAGTACGGCGGCTTCGGGGGGGATATGCAAGGTCTGTTGACTCCAGTTAATGACACTGAAAAGTAACTGCTGACGAATACGGCCAAGTTTGCGAGATACTTGATACTGCCTGATATTTAACTGATTTGCGATCTCACTTTGGGTCAGTGTCTGCTGATAATAAAGCGTTAACAATGTCTGACTGGGTCCATCTAGATTGACAACCTCATCTTCTAAAATTGCCCCAATTTGCTGCACTCGCTGTTGTTGTTCACTGTAGGCTTCGTCAGCGAGTAGCTGTTCCATTGGACTAGTATCTGTAGGCAGGGTATCCAGCTGCTCTTCGCCAGAGTCATCGTATTGGGGTTGATTAAGAGAGATGACAGACGGTGTTAAATAAGCTCTAGCAGTGCTGGCTAGCTGGACTAATTTCGACAGAAGTTGTTTGGTATCAATGTCTGTACCTATCTCACCGGAACTTGATATCAGATTGTGACGCCGTTGATTATAGCTGCGAGCGATCGCAACGAGCTGTTCTTCGCTGGGGGGTTGCAACCCTCGTGACAATCGTCCTGGCTCAGGGATACAAACAGCTTTAAAGCATTTCCAAAGAAGAATGGATGAGTCTGTATAGAGATATCCGGCGGCCAATAATGATTTATTTAGCTGGGTTTGACTAAGTCTGCGCAATAGCCCCCAGTCACTACTAATATTGACTTCTTGCTGCTGTCGTAGCTGATCTCGAATGCAGTTGCCAAAGGCTGTGCGGGCATAGGCTTTTAGATCGCTGCCATGGTCTGGATTGTAGCCTTGAAGAATTCGGTCGACATGTGCGATCGCAACTTGAAAGCCATCTGCCAGAGAACATTGCACCATCGAAAATCGACGGGTAACTTGGTCTGCAGCCCAATAGCAAGGCTCCTGTAAATAGGCCCAAAGATGTAGAACAGCTCTGGGATCATGCTGTCTTAAGCGATACCAATACAGTACCCAGACCTTTTCCGAACGGTCAGCTCCTGGATGTTTAAGGAGCTGCTGTTGCATATTTCTGGCCAGCCTCGGGGCAGATATCCATGAATCAAATCGATCCCCTGCGAACTGGACAAAGGTGGAAAAGATAGCCAAAATGTCAGTCCGTGGACGCATTGTCTAATTGAAAAATGACACAGCAGTACGTTGACACATTCAGTAAGTTCTAACCTTTCATTCCACCATGATTTAACAGTCAAGATGATATTTAGTTCATGAGACTCTACGTAAGATCACGAATTCCCTAGTAACCTAACTTAAATTACCTAGCCGCAACACACCGTCCACCCACTCAATTTCTAAACCTCCGGTCGTTTTCCATAGTGACGATAGTGCCAATAATCTTGCAAAATTTTGTCATGGTCAAAACAGAGATTATCAGGCAGTTTCCAGAGATCAAATACTCTAAAGTTTTTTGCATCATCCCCTGCAGTTGGATTACCCATAGCCGTCGCTAAAAACGTAATGCTAATGGTGTGCTTACGGTCATCTCGACTAGGGTCCGAATAAACATGGAATTGTTCTAACAGCGTGATCTCTAGACCAATTTCTTCTTTTGCCTCCCGCACCGCTGCTGCTTCCACCGATTCACCATAGTCCACAAACCCACCAGGAATTGCCCAACCCAGAGGTGGATTGAGTCGCTCAATCAAGATAATCGGACGATGGGGACGATCAATGAGTTCAATAATGACGTCAACGGTGGGGGCGGGATTGCGATAGGTCATAAAGGGAAGATAAAGGGGTTTTTAACAGTGGCGGTATTGCATTGAATAACCATGCTAAAGTCAATTGGCTTGGATTAAAGTCAAGACATTGTCAAAGCTTAAGTTCCTCCTTATCACTCATCTCTCACCATGGCATTCACCAGAGCTAGCGGTATCTTATTGCATCCCACGTCTCTGCCAGGTCGCTATGGCATTGGGGATCTCGGGCAGGTGGCCTATAGGTTTGTTGATTTCCTGGCAGAAACCAAACAGCAGCTGTGGCAGATTTTGCCATTAGGACCGACCGGACACGGTAACTCTCCTTATATGTGCTACTCGGCGATGGCGGGTAATCCACTGCTAATTAGTTTAGATGGACTGTTAGAACAGGGGTTGTTAACCAAAGCAGATCTAGGAGAGGTCCCCGAATTTTCTCGTGAACGGGTAGACTATGAGCACGTCATTCCCTATAAGCTAGGACTCTTAAAACGAGCGGCTCAAACATTCCAAGCGACTGAGTCTCAGGAGTTTAATGAGTTTTGTAAGACTGCAGCATTCTGGCTAGAGGACTATAGCCTGTTTATGGCTCTGAAAGAGGCCAATCATGGAACAAGCTGGAGTGAATGGGATTCAGCGATTGCTAGACGTGAACCTGAGGCATTAGAAACCTGGCGAACTAAGCTAGCCGACGCCATATTTTTGCAAAAGTTTTTGCAGTTTGAGTTTTGTCGCCAGTGGTTTGCACTGAAAGCCTACGCCAATGAGCGGCACATTCAGATTATTGGTGACATGCCGATCTATGTCGCTCACGATAGCGCCGATGTATGGGCATTTCCCAAAAACTTTATGATCGATCCAGAGACGCTAAAACCGTCTCAGATGGCGGGAGTGCCACCAGATTATTTTAGTGAAACAGGTCAGCTGTGGGGTAATCCTACCTATAACTGGGATGTGCTCAAAGATACTCAGTTTGACTGGTGGCTCAAGCGCATAGAAACGTCATTGGCCTATGTAGATCAGATTCGAATTGACCACTTTCGTGGGTTTGAGTCCTATTGGGCAGTCCCCGAGGGTGAAGAAACCGCTATGCATGGTGAGTGGGTTGAAGCACCCGGTGTGGCGTTGTTTGAGCGAGTAGAAGAAGTATTGGGTAAACTTCCATTCTTGGCAGAAGATCTGGGCATCATTACGCCTGAGGTTGAGGCACTACGCGATCAGTTCGATTTTCCAGGAATGAAGATTTTACAGTTTGCGTTTGGCTCAGACCATCGCAATCCGTATTTACCATTTAATTGCGATCGCAACTTCCTAATCTACACAGGCACCCACGACAACGACACAACCGTTGGCTGGTACAGCAATGCCAACGACTACGAAAAACAACGTCTAGCCAGCTTTGTGGGTGGTCTAGGGCCAGAGTCAGTCCATTGGGCAATGATTCGTCTAGCCCTATCCTCGGTTGCCACACTAGCCATCATCCCGCTACAAGACTTGCTCGGTTTGGGCTCCGAAGCTCGGATGAATACCCCTGGATTAGCCGAAGGCAACTGGGAATGGCGGTTTGATGCTGACATGATCAGCCCAACCTTATGTCAGCAGTTTACGACACTCACAGAGCTATACGGACGGGCCACCCATCAGTGGCCATAGACAAACCTGTCAGAGCCTCATCGAAAACAGTCATCAAAACTTTGCTCACCATCTGCTTAGACAGACAACGTTAATCTAAAAGTTTTGAGAAGATAAAAATTTGGTTAACAGTCTCGCTCAGCTAAGACAGAACCAACAGGGTTGAAATATCAGCTATTGACCCACAGAGTTTTGATCTACACACTAGGTTGTATTGTCAAACTCACTAAAAATGATCCGTTTAAACAGGGGTTCCCATTGCAATATCCCTGATAGAATCCAACCATAGCGGTAAGTAAGGCGACATTAATATGGCCATGGTTTCTAGCGGGCTAGCTCCTATTCAATCCTCGCTACGAGTAGGTTTGGGCAGAGTGTTAGTCGTTGAAGACGAAGAGCTTATTAGAGAGACGGTAGCGCTAGCTTTAGCCGAAGAAGGATTTGAGATCGTAGTGGCTGCCGATGGCCCAACAGCGTTAGAAAAATTACTCGGATCAGCCGACGGTAGTAAGGATGCTATTCCGGACATTAGTCTGGTGATCTTAGATTTAATGCTACCGGGCATGAATGGTCTCGACCTATGTCGTTTGGTGCGACACCGGGGCCTAGATGTTCCCATTTTGATTCTCAGCGCTAAGGGGACAGAAATGGATCGAGTAGTCGGTCTAGAAGTCGGTGCTGATGACTATCTGTCTAAGCCCTTTGGTATGCGGGAGCTAATTGCTCGATGCCGAGCCCTACTGCGCCGCTATCAATCTAAAGCGAAATCAGAAGACAGCTCTGCACTTCGATTTGAGGGCATTACGCTGCATCCTAACGAGTGTCGTGCGTTTCTAAACGACGTGGAGCTAAACCTATCGCCTAAAGAATTCAAGATTTTAGAACTCTTTATGGGGCGACCTCGCCGAGTGTGGTCTCGCGATCAGATTATTGATCGAGTTTGGGGCTATGACTTTATGGGTGACAACAAAACAGTGGATGTCCACATTCGCTGGCTGCGTGAAAAGTTAGAAGAAGATCCCAGTAAACCCAAATATCTAAAAACTGTACGTGGATTTGGATATCGATTGGGTTGAGCTATGCACCGTGACGGGGCACCGAATGAGAGCTGCCCACTGTCT
>JBCDFI010000105.1:0-12693 GCA_039178155.1 Cyanobacteria bacterium P01_H01_bin.105 | reverse complement strand
GCGGTCATTCGGCATACTTCTGAGTCTGGATTTTTTATTGCTGATGTCGGCAGTCAATCGGGGACTCGTTTAAATCGTCGTCGTCTTGTGCCTCAAAAACGACAGGCGCTGAGAGATGGTGACATGATTGAACTGGGGGATTTGATGGTGGAATTCTTTGTGGATAATTTTGATCGCATAGAAGACCCTTTAGGCACCCATGAAATAACCTACACAGGCTACGACACTACTTATACAGGTATGGAAACGTATCCAGGCAATTGAATGGGATCAGTCTTGGTATGTATTAGCTGCGCTGATACTTTCCACCCGGTAGCTGAGCGATAACACCAGCTATCTCTAATTGTAATAAGCCACTTAGCAGGACACTGGTGTCTAGCTGGGTGGCTTCTACTAAATTGTCTAGGCTGATGGGATCGTCATGAATCATCTGAAAAATGGGTTGCAGGGATGGTTCAATGTTCGACTGAGGTTCTAACTCAATGTCTGATGTTGCAGACATCGTTGGTTGCTCGGTTGTGGCAACATTCATTTTGTTAACTATACTGTCTTGATTTTGATTGCTTATATTTTGAGTAGTCCCACTCAGGTTGAGTAGCTCCTTAACGAGCTGATCTTCGCCCATGATGATGGCGGCTCCGGTGTTGATGAGGACTAAACAACCACGGCAGGTGGGATTGTCGAGACCGTCGGGCAGGGCGTAGACATGACGTCCATAATCATTGGCTAAATAAGCTGTAATTAAAGCCCCTGAGCGTTCTGGTGCTTCGGTAACCAGGGTGGCATGGCTGAGGCCGGCAATAATGCGATTGCGTCTGGGGAAATGACTCCGATGCGGTAGTGTCCCATTGGGATATTCGCTCAAAATCAACCCGGTTTCTAGGATACGTTGGTAGAGCTTTTCATTGCTACGAGGATAGGCTATGTCAACTCCAGTCCCTAACACGGCTATGGTCTGTCCCTGGCTGTCTAGGCAACTTTGATGGGCATAGGTGTCAATTCCGGCGGCCATGCCTGACACGATGGTGATGTGTTGTCGGCTGAGACAACGGCTCAATCGTTGGGTCCAACGTCGTCCATAGGGGCTAGGATGACGGGTGCCTACCATACTTATGGTTATGGTAGGAGAGTGGTTGAAGCGCCACGGACCTCGGTAGTAAAGGACGGGCGGCGGATCTGGAATTTCCCATAGCAGTTTGGGATAGTCTGGGTCAGCGGGGGTCCAGAAGTTGGGGTGCTGAGCCTCATGTTTTGCGAGGAGCTGTTCTGGATTAAGTTGCGATCGCAGCTTCTGGATTTGATCTGCTGTTACCAACCCAATTCCATCGACGCTCAGCAGGTTAGCCGGGGCAGCCTGCCATGCTAACTCCAATGACCCAAACTGATCATGCAGCCGCTTGATCAGCACGGGCCCCACGTCTTTAATCTGTGACCAGGCTAGCCAGTATGCACGTTCCAACCTAGATTCTCCGTTGCTTCAACGGTTCTAGGATGCCCATGAATAAGGCTAGAGGCGTTTTTGGAGTGCCTTCATGACGGCACAATGACGGTGGCACTACGACACTGTTTGAATTTTAAGCGTTTGTCTGTCGCTGTTGCTCTAGATAATCAAAGACACTTTTATCTCCAATATCGGGTGGAATTGGCTGTACCAGCTTACGCAGAGCAAAAACGACAAACAAAACTGCCCAAGCGACTAACAACCCGCGACCGATGTCGTTGGGTATGGCTCCGACCATGTAGGTCAATAGCAAGCTAGGTACTAAGGGGACCAGTAGCTTTGTTTCTAATCGATTAAAACAAAAAGCTTCTTTGAAATAGATGCCGGTCAGGGCTGCAAAGGTAAAGCCTATGCCCAAAATCGAAAAGGGCTGCTCATAAACGGTAAGGGCCAATGGTCCAGGGATTGTGATAGCGATGCCTAGGCTAGCTAAGCCCCCTACTAACCAAAATATCTGTAATGCTTGATGAAGTGGCCGTAGGTAGATGTGAATAAACCAAAGACTCACGCCTAAGCCTAACCACATAACTAAATAACATGCAGACATGGCCCATAGTGAGTTGGTGCCACCACTGCCAAGGCTTAATAACACCACGCCTAGGGCAAAACTAAAAGCAGCTATGGCTAAACCACAGCGATAAATGACGACCTCATGTCTATCGTCTGCGGTAATAGCAAACGTGCCAAACTGTCCCTCGTAGGTCTCTAAACTTGGTTTTGATGGTGCGGTTACCATAACTCTCTCCGGATATGGACTGATTTAATCCATGTGAGTGCTGTCCTTACTCAAGGTAAGAAGGATAGCGGTAACTCAATCGTAAAACACGTCTGATTATCTCCACTCCTAACTGTAATAATCCCGTTAATGTGTTTTACAAGCTTTTGTACCAAAGCTAGCCCCAGACCTGTTCCTCCTTGCTTCCATGGATCTGCGCTAGGTACTCGATAAAACTTATCAAAAATAAGGGGTAGTTCATCCTGAGGAATTTCTACCCCTGTATTGACTAGATCAAATCTCAAGATCTTGTGTTCAGTCTGCATGACAGAAAGAGTGATCTCGCCACCGGGTGGTGTGTATTTGCAAGCATTATTGAGCAGTTCTGCCCAAATTCGATCCAGGCTTGATAAATCCGACTTTAAAGCAGGAATATTCTCCAGTGCGGTCACTGTTAGCTGCTGCTGCCGACTGATGGCCCGTTCTTGAAAGCTACTGACCAAGGCTGGCAGCCATTCATCAATTTGGATGGTTTGCAAGGCTAGTTCATGGTTACCTACATCTAAGCGTTGCAAATCCAGCAGATCGTTGATCAAGCTAATTTCTCGTTCACATTCTTCTTTGAGAATGCGATAGTAGCGGGCGATGCGACCTTGCTCTGGAACCGGCTTTAAAAGCTCTTGTTCTAGCCCCAGTTCTTGGGTAAGAGTTACACCGAGAAGTTGCAGAGCCACGCGCATACTGGTAACTGGTGTGCGCAACTCATGGGAGACGGTACTTAAAAAGTCATCTTTGAGATGGTTGACTTGTTCTAGTTCGCGCACCTGGGACTGAGATTCTTGATAGAGACGAGCTTGGCGAATGGCAATGGCACACTGATTTGCTACCTGCTGTACTAGACGAATTTCATACTCGCTAAAGCCGTGTTCCTTGTCGTTAATCAGCCACAGATCGCCCAGAACGCCTCGATCATCAAAAATAGAGCAGGCCAACATCGATACAAGGCCTCGCACTGGGTTGGGGGCAATTGAGCAAAATTGAAAGTACTGCCCTTCAAGTAGTTGGTGATAAACTTCGGGAAATGCCTCCATTTGGGAGACTCGTCCCCGGTCAGACGGCAGGGTAGTGTATTCGTAATAAATAGTGGACGTGCCCTGCTCTAGGTCATAAAGAGATGTATTGGAGCCTCTGACATTGAGGGCTTCGGTAATTTCTTGTACCGCTGTTTGTAGAATTTGTTTTTCGTCTAGGCTGTCGCGCACTCGGTCGGTGATGCGTTTGAGGGTAGCTTCAAATTCTGTTAGCTGATCGAGGGCACTATCGCGCTCTTCTAGCTGTTGTTGCAGGGTGCTGTTAATGTCACGAATTTGAACTAATTCACTGATGTCTTTAAGGGTATTAATCAAGACTAGACCCTGTGTTGTTTGTAGTAGAGTCCGATCTCCTAAAAACTGACGTTGTCCGGTATGGGGATTGAGACTAATGGGGTGGTTAGTCACTGTCCCGGTACTAAAAAAATTGGTGTCTTGCGATCGCAGCAAATCCGCATCAATCACAGATAACAGCTCGTGGTCAGAACATCCAACAAGCTGCTCTAATGTTGTATTCAAAAGTCTGCAACAAGCGCTGTTAGCAAATAGCCATCGATGATCCTCGCTTTTGGCATAAACAGGAGCTGCCACTGCATTTAGCAGGTCAGCAATGAAGTCAATCGAATTATGAATATCGACACTTGAGGCAACAGATAAACTCATTGGATGGGGGAAATGAGTGAAAGTGACGTACTTCCCTAACTATGCCCTGGTTTTTCTGAAAACGTTTAGTCATGTATCGCTAAGCTCACCTTATTGTATGAAACTAGTAATTATACTTAGAATGCTTTGAATAAAATGAACGCCACCCATGCCCTTGTAAAATTCTAGAGTTTGTTTCTTGCTCAAACCTATGGGTTCTGTCCCCACCAACTGCTCGACCAATTGTTTGCAATATCCTGATACTGACTGGCAAACGTTAACGTATCCCCCAATGAAGTTAGGAATTTTGGCTTCTGGTAATGGCAGTAATTTTGAAGCCATTATGGCTGCTATCGAGCGTTCGGAACTCAAAGCAACAGTTAAGGTTGTCATTTGCAATAATCCTGGAGCCAAAGTACTGGAGCGGGCTGCTAAGCGGTCTATACCCACTGTCCTCTTAAACCATCGTGAGTTTGAGTCACGGGAAGCGCTTGACCAGGCCATTGTCGATACCCTGACAAACCATGATGTTGACTGGGTAATTATGGCTGGCTGGATGCGCCGGGTTACCCAGTATCTAATTGATGCGTTTAGTGGGTATCTACTCAATATTCACCCTAGTTTGTTGCCTAGCTTTCCAGGACTTCGTGCGGTACAGCAGGCTTTAGATGCCAGGGTTAAACTGGCGGGCTGTACGGTACATCATGTAGAGCTAGCCATTGATAGTGGACCCATTATTATGCAGGCGGCAGTACCAGTCTTGCTGGAGGATACCGAAGCAAGTCTCCAATCGCGCATTCAAATTCAAGAACATCGAATTTATCCAGCGGCTATTGCTCTGGCGGCCCATGAGCATTATGTGAACACTAATTGAGCATAGATGCTAGACGTTAGGAGTCCGTCAGCCAATTTTTTCAGGGCTCCTTCGCTAGAAATCTATGGGCTTTGGGCGACCTTTGATCCGGAAGTTGGTTAGTCCATAGCGAAGGTATAAACAGTTACCCGCTCACCCGACTGTGTCTGTTATGTTCAACACCTCTCAATTTGTTGGCAAGGATCTAGAAGTTTTGGTACGCACAGCGCTTACCCATGGTGAATTGGCTCCGGGTGTTGCTCTGGCGGTTGGGCGTTATCGTGCAAAAAGTCGGTTAACCGCTGTAGAACAGAGACAGCTACAAATTCTAGATAATGCCATTGCAGACGGCTGTATTATTGCTGTACGGGCTTAAGCTACCACTCGCTGAGTTTAGACATTAGGGCCGTGTGGTCATCTATAGTAGTGATTAGGGTAGCTATATAGCTGCTTAACTGCTGCTTTTTGCAACATCATGCTCTTGAGTTCGATATTTCATCGCTGCCGCTGGATCGTTGTGGTTGCGATCGCACTAGCTATTAACCTGACAATTGCCGCGCCAGCCAGCGCTACCGGGGTCTATGACATGCCTCTCAACCCCAGCGTTGACAACTGGGTTTTAGATGACGCCAAGCAGATCACTCGGCTCAACGAAAGCAACCTCAACAAAGACCTTAAGAAATTGGCCGCCGAAACAGGTCAAGAAGTTCGTTATGTCACTATCCATCGCTTAGATTATGGCGAAACCGCCCAAAGCTTTGCTGAGCAGCTTTTTGATCGCTGGTTTTCTACGTCAGAAGCAGGGGCTAATCAAACTATCGTAGTTCTAGATGATGTTACCAATAACATCGGTCTCAAGGCTGGTGAAGACACAGCCGCTTTACTGACTGAAGAAATCGCCGAGAGCATCACTCAGGAAACCATGAAAGCGCCACTGCTTGAGAGCAACAGTTACAATCGAGCATTTGATGATGCCACTGTGCGTTTAGCAGCTGTGTTGGCAGGTAATCCTGATCCAGGGCCGCCGGTTATAGAAGAAACTATCAATGTTGAAGGGACCTTCGCCACCGCAGAAGAAACTGAAGAAAACCGGACTAGCTCAACTTGGATCGTTGTCGTGCTGTTGATTCTGGCTACAGTTATTCCTATGGCAACCTACTATTGGTATCTGTCGGTAGGCGGTTAGTAAACGATTAGTGCTGCGTTGGGTGCGCAGATTCAATTAAAAAAAGCGACCCAAACGTCGGGCCGCTTTTTTATTGAGTTTCAATTCAAAACTGATAACTCAAACTTCGCTCACTAGGCATACACTGCTTCCAATGCATCGCTGGTGACACCCTGTAACAGGCCCTCAGTCAAAGCCATATGCAGCATCAAATCAACGACACGATTGGAATAGCCCCACTCATTGTCATACCAAGTGATCAGCTTGAAAAAGTTAGGGTTGAGTTCAATTCCAGCCCCTGCATCAAAGATGCTAGAGCGGGGGTCACCGACAAAATCAGTCGAAACAACAGGGTCTTCTGTGTAGCCAAGAACTCCACGTAACCCATTGTTAGAGGCTGCTTTCATGGCATCGCAGATTTCGCGATAATTTGTGGCTTTTTCAGTCCGAACAGTCAAATCAACCACAGATACATCAGGGGTAGGTACCCGCAAAGCCATGCCGGTGAGCTTGCCGGTTAGTTCTGGTAGTACCAGAGTAACGGCCTTAGCTGCACCTGTAGACGCCGGAATAATATTTTGAGCTGCGCCACGACCGCTCCGTAAATCCTTGCGATTGGGGCTATCAACAGTGGACTGGGTAGCAGTAGATGCATGGACGGTGGTCATTAGACCTTCCGCAAACCCAAAATTTTCATGGATTATTTTGGCGACAGGGGCTAGACAGTTGGTAGTGCAGCTAGCGTTAGAGACGATTTGATCCGTTTGAGGATTAAAGGTCTTGTGATTGACACCTACTAGCAGGGTCGGTACCTGCTCTGGACTCTTAGTAGGTGCTGAAATAACCACTCGTTTGGCCCCGGCTTTTAGATGATTTGATGCCTGCTCGTGGGTTACAAAACGCCCTGTGGCTTCAACCACATAGTCAACGCCGAGGTTGCCCCAAGGGAGATCAGCTGGATTCGCTATGGAAAAACAGGGAATAAATTTTCCACTAACGACAATGCCATTATCACGAGCCTCAACATGGCCAGAGAATGGACCATGGGTAGAATCATATTTGAGGAGATATGCCAGATTCTCAGGGGATACTAAATCGTTAATACCAACAAACTCGATATTTGAGTTTTTGATAGCGGCCCGCAATATTAAACGGCCAATACGACCAAATCCATTAATGCCAACTTTTAGAACGGCCATAATAAAACTCTATTGCTCATATGAAGGTGTACAAAATTACTGCCTCAATAAGCGAGCAGCTTGTACTTTGTATGGCTGATTAGATGAAGTTTATGGGGATCGTCGGTTTTCTTTTATAGTTACGCTCCCCTATATAAATTAGAGTTTCGAAACGTAGGCAAATATAACCGAATCGAGATCATTCGCAATGAAACTCTTCAAAATCTTTCATTGCCTTGCCAAGGGGTCTATAGGCTCAACTGAATTAATTTGACTGTGGATTGCTTGTACGGTTGTGGCCCACGTTTGGCTATCTAATACAGGTGTCGAAGGCCTGGTGTCTAAAGGGTTTGTCAGGGTTAGCCAGGACTGACAGCTGCCGTAGTCAGAGTGCCAATTAATCTGGGCGGGAGTTGTCAGTTTATGGACCCGCAGCAATAAAAGATAGAGCGGCTGGCTAGGTTTCCAGCGAAACCGTTCTGTTACAAACTGCTCATTCCAGATATGAAATGGCAGTAATGCTTGAACGGCCTGCTCATTCTTCACGACCCATATGTGGCCAATATTGGCCCAGGCTTGGATGGTGATCTGAGGGGGATGCCAACCTGCTTCGACGGGGGCTACCTGTCCGGCCCACTGAGGTTTGAGTAAATGGGGCTTTTGATGTTCGTAGGTAGGATACAGCCATACTTGCTGATGGGGCACCTGAAAACAGTTATCGACCTCACGAATTCCCCCTTTGCGCAGCAGTAAAATTGTTTGCCCCTGGACAAGGGCCTCCACGGCTATAGACCATTCCTTAAGTACATGCTGAAGCACCGTTGGCAACCTCTAAAATCGTCGCCAATATTTTAGACTAAGCGATCGCAATGATCGCAATCTATAGTCCATTGATCATCAATCTAACTACGGAAGCTGATTAACTAACCGTAGTAGCCACGGTTTCGGCACTGTCTACAGTCTCAGGACGGTCGGCTTCTGAGGGTGGCACCACCTGCCAGAACTTTGGCAAATAGCTATCCCAATTTGCCAAAATACGGGCTGCTTTTGTGCTTCCTGTTCGTTCTGCGTGGTTGGCAACCATTTCCTTGAGCTGCTGTGCCCCTGCCGCTGTGATCACCCGCTGCACTTTGACAATTTCAGGATTGACTCGGGTGGGGAAGTCGCCCTGCTCATCCAGGAAGTAGCCTAACCCACCGGTCATACCAGCTCCGACGTTGCGCCCGACACCACCCAGGCAAACGACAATACCGCCGGTCATATATTCACAGCAGTGGTCCCCGGCTCCTTCGATGACAGCCTGGGCCTTGGAGTTACGGACGGCAAAGCGTTCACCGGTTTTACCAAAGGCGTAGAGAGTGCCGCCAGTTGCACCATACAAGCAGGTATTGCCAACAATGACATTCTCAGACGGGTCGTACTGAACACCCTCAAACGGAGTAACAATAAGCTCACCGCCGTGCATGCCTTTGCCAACGTAGTCATTGGCTTCGCCGACTAGGCGCAAACTCATGCCTGGTAGATTAAATGCGCCAAAGCTTTGACCGACGCTGCCTTTAAATGTCAGGTTTAACGCTCCGGCAAAACCGGTATTGCCATACTGTTTTGCAATTGCACCAGAGATGCGAGCCCCCACGGAGCGGTCTGTATTGATGACATTAAAGGTTTTGCTAATTTCACTCTGGTTAGCAATGGTCTGTTGGATGTCTGTGTCGGCCAATAGCGTATCGTCTAGGACTGGACCGTTGCTGTTGATATCACCATGGTCGAGCCAGCTGCGATCGCTACGGGTATCTGGTAAATGAGTCAGGATATCTAAGGTAAGTCCTTGGGTCTTGCTCAAGCTAGCCGCTTGACGTGTAGTCAGCAGGTCAGCACGACCAATTACTTCACCCAGAGAGCGATAGCCCAAATGTGCCAGTAAAGAACGGACTTCCTCCGCTACAAAGTGGAAAAAGTTGACCACATGCTCAGGAATACCGGTAAAGCGCTTACGCAGCTCCTCTCGCTGGGTGGTGACTCCAACCGGGCAGCTATTGGTATGGCAAACCCGAGCCATAATGCAGCCTTCGGCAATCATGGCGATGGTGCCAAAGCCGTATTCTTCTGCCCCCATGAGGGCTCCCATGACCACATCCCAGCCTGTTTTGAGGCCGCCATCTACTCGCAGCAAGACGCGATCGCGCAGCTGGTTTTCCATCAGCACCCGGTGAACTTCAGTCAGACCCAGTTCCCAGGGCACACCTGCATGCTTAATCGAGCTGAGGGGCGACGCGCCAGTCCCCCCGTCATGACCAGAGACCTGAATAATATCGGCATTAGCTTTTGCTACACCGGCAGCAATGGTGCCAATCCCGATTTCAGACACAAGTTTGACGGATACTCCGGCTGCTGGATTGATCTGATGGAGGTCAAAGATAAGCTGAGCTAAGTCCTCAATGGAGTAAATATCGTGGTGGGGCGGCGGCGAAATTAGGGTAACACCAGGCTTTGAACGACGTAGCGAAGCAATATAGTCGCTCACCTTACGACCCGGTAGCTGTCCTCCTTCACCGGGCTTAGCGCCCTGGGCCATTTTAATTTCGATTTGTTTGGCGCTCATCAGATACTCAGGGGTAACGCCAAAGCGTCCTGAGGCCACCTGTTTAATGGCAGAGCAGGCGGTGTCGCCAGATTTTAGGCCTTTGAGGTGAGGCAGTGTCGCTGACAAACCCTGGTCGTCTACATCGTTGATCGTTCGAAAACGAACTGAATCTTCTCCTCCTTCACCGGAGTTGGACTTGCCACCGATGCGGTTCATTGCGATCGCGAGTGTCTCATGGGCTTCCCGAGACAGCGCCCCCAAAGACATGCCCCCAGTACAGAACCGAGCCATGATGGTCTCAACAGGTTCTACCTCATCTATAGCAATCGACTCGCGATCGCTCTTGAAGTCCAGTAAATCTCGTAGAGCGGCGACCGGACTGCCCTTAAGCTGCTCTTGATAGATTGCGTAATGGTCATGCTGGTTGGATTTTACTGCCTTGTGCAGCAGCTTGGTCAGCTGAGGGCTGTTGCTGTGGTACTCACCCTTGGGGCGCGCCTGCACAAAGCCCATGTGCTCTAGACGTTTGCTAGTCAGTTCAGGGAATGCCTTGCTGTGAAACCGTATTGTTTCTTGAGCTAACTCTGCCAAGGTCAGACCGCCCAAACGAGAAATACTACCCTTAAATCCTGCCGCTAATAGCTCAGGTCCAATACCAATGGCTTCAAAAATCTGGGCCCCTTGATAGCTAGACAGCAGAGAAATGCCCATCTTTGAGAGAATCTTGAGCAATCCAGCTTCTACCGCCTTGCGATAATTAGCCTGGGCTCCATTCAACGTGGTTACCGGCAGCTTGCCTGTCTCCATTAGCCTCTGAGTTTTGCTGCTAGCCCACCAGTGTCGAACGCTTTCTAAAGCCAGGTATGGGCATATAGCGCTAGCGCCGTAACCGATTAGACAGGCAACGTGATGAGTACTCCAACATTGAGCGGTGTCGACTAATAGTGAAGCCCGCATCCGTAGCCCGTTACCAATTAGATGATGGTGTACAGCTCCTACAGCTAATAGTGGTGGGATATAGGTTTGGGTGGCAGATACCATAGCTGTATTGCCATCAGTATTGATGCGATCGCTCAGGATCAGAATCTCAGCTCCTGCCTGCACCGCTGCATCGGCTTGCTCACATAGGTTCTCCAGAGCCTGACCTAAACTACTGGGACCGTCCTCAATAGTGTAGAGACTAGAGATCGTAGCTGTCTGCAAACGGCTCTCACGGATCAGCTCTAGCTCATTATCATTAATAATGGGCGACTCTAGCTTAATCAGTTGACTGGGATGTTCTTCGAGTAGGTTGTGGCGTTGACCCAACTGCATCTGCAATGACATCACCAGTCGTTCCCGCAGCGGATCAATCGGTGGGTTAGTGACTTGAGCAAACCTTTGCTTAAAGTAGTTATAAAGCAGATGAGGTTTGTCCGAAAGCACGGCTAGAGGAGCGTCGTTCCCCATGCAGTAAGTCGGCTCTTTCCCCTGAGCTGCCATATCCTGAATAATCATATCCAGGTCTTCGGCTGTATAGCCAAACGCAGTTTGCTGAGTGAGTAATGATGGCCCTTCTAGCTGAGGCTGCTCGCGGAATAACTGGGGAGAGATATCCTGACGATGGTTTTGTAGCCACTCTCCATAGGGCTGTGCTTGAGCTACCCGCTGTTTGATATCCCAATTTTTTAGGATCTCATGGGTCTCAAAGTCAATGGCAATCATTTGCCCAGGACCCAACCGTCCCTTTTCCACCACGTCTTCGGTAGGCAGCTCCACAACGCCCGCCTCAGAGGACACTACGAGATAACCGCTGCGAGTAATGGCATAGCGCGCTGGACGTAGGCCGTTGCGGTCTAATGTGGCACCTACCTGTTTACCATCGCTAAACACCACCAGCGCTGGACCGTCCCAGGGCTCTTGTACACCGCTGTAGTATTCATAAAAATCAGTAATCTCAGGGTAGTTCAGCAGCTCAGGCTGGTTGAAATAAGCTTCAGGCACCATCATCATTAGGGCCTGAGCCGGTGTGCGCCCTGAACGCACTAGCAGTTCCATGACATTATCTAGATTGGCCGAATCACTGTTGTCAGCATTCACAATGGGCTTAAGCTGTTCTAGACTCTCTCCCCAAACGGAACTTGCCAAATCGGCTTCTCGGGCCATCATCCAATTGATGTTACCGATTAGGGTGTTAATTTCGCCGTTATGCCCTACCAGTCGCATGGGGTGAGCCAGCGGCCACTTAGGCAGGGTATTGGTACTAAAGCGACGGTGATAGACAGCAAATGCACTTTCGTAATCACGGTCCTGCAAATCTAGATAAAATTGTCCGAGCACCTCACTGCGGACCATCCCCTTATAGACCAAGGTTCGGCTAGAAAAAGAACACATGTAGGCCTCTTTTAGCGCTGTTCTGATTTCATCTGTACCTTGAACAGCTTCTAATGCCCGTAGCCAAGCGCGACGCAGCAAAAACAGCTGCCGCTCTAGCTCATCTCCCTCGGCTGTAGACTGCACGAGTACCTGCTCAATCTGAGGCTCAAATTCTCGGGCAAGTGCTCCCAGCGTGTCAGATGCCACAGGCACAGTCCGCCATCCGATTAGGGCCATCCCAGCGGCCTTAACTACCTGATTAAACTGTTGCTTAGCGATGGCTGCGGCTTCGATATGACGAGGCAAAAATGTCATTCCGACCCCAACACTGCCCGAGTTTAAAGGTCGCTCACCTGCCCAACGCTGCAAAATTTTCCAAGGAATGGCGGTCATAATACCTGCACCATCACCGGAATCTTGATCAGCACAGCAACCACCCCGGTGTTCCATACAGCTGAGGGCATGCAAGGCATCGGTAACTAAGCGGTGACTGGCACGACCTTGCTGATCGGCAATAAATCCTACTCCACAGGCATCTCGTTCTTCTACCAGTGATTTGGGGCCTAACGATTCCATGCCTTGAAATTGCTGATTTGATTGCATATCATC
>JBCDFI010000104.1:0-12737 GCA_039178155.1 Cyanobacteria bacterium P01_H01_bin.105 | reverse complement strand
AGTAGTTGAAAGACATTGGGAGAGATAAATGCCGGTAGCGTTGGCCCCAGACGAATATTTTTGATGCCAAGATGGAGCAGCGTTAGGAGAATAGCGACGGCTTTTTGTTCATACCAGGAGAGAATCATGGACAGGGGTAGTTCGTTAACGTCCATGTCAAAGGCGTTTGCTAGTGCGATCGCAATCTGTATGGCTGAATATGCATCATTACACTGACCCACATCCATCAGCCGGGGCAGCCCGTTAATCTCACCGAGATCATGGTCAAAGAAACGGAATTTACCACAGGCCAGGGTGAGGACAACACAATCTTCTGGCACCTCATCGACAAAATCTCGATAGTAGCTGCGCCCCGGTTTAGCCCCATCGCAGCCGCCCACCAAGAAAAAGTGACGAATCTTACCTTGTTTGACTGCATCAATGATCGTGTCAGCCACACTCAGCACCGCATTGTGAGCAAATCCTACCCGTACCGAGCGGGCTGGAGATTCTTCGGTAAAGCCAGGTAAAGCCAGCGTCTTCTCAATCACTGGCGTGTAGTCAGGAATTCCCTGGTGGTCTACCGCAGGCAAATAATTGAGGTGAGGATAGCCCACCGGCCCTACAGAAAAGAGTTTATCGCTGTAGTGTTCATGGGGCGGCATAAGACAGTTGGTGGTAACTACAATCGCCCCAGGAAATTTGGGAAAGTCTTTGGTCTGATTTTGCCAAGCCGTTCCATAATGGCCGTAGAGATGAGGATAGGCAGCTTTGAGTTTAGGGTAACCATGGGCGGGCAACAGTTCTCCATGGGTGTAGACGGTGATGTCTTTCCCGACTGTTTGCTTGAGGATGGCTTCCAATTGACGAATGTCGTGTCCTGAAACCAGCAGCGCCTTGCCGACACGAGGATTAAGCGGCACGGATGTGGGGACGGGATGGCCATAGGTACCCGTATGGCCAGCATCCAACAGTTCCATAGCTCGCAGGTTGATGGCCCCTACGTCCATGGCCAGGTTTACCCACTCGTCTAGACTCAGTGATGTCTGGTCTAAGGCGGCCAGCACCTGATGAACCACGCGGTAGACACTCTCGTCTTCTTGTCCGACTTCGTAGGCATGGAAGGCATAGGAGGCAGCCCCCTTGATCCCGTAAAGAACCGTGAGCTTTAGGGAGAAAATATCAACGGAGTTCTGACCCACCTGACTGAGGAATTTTAACGCCACCTCTTCGCCCTGTTCTATTAGGCTCTCATTGAGGTCGGGGGTAAAGTCAGCCATTGCTGACCAGTCTGCTGAGGGCATCTGGGACTTGAGGGCTGCTCGCAGTGCGATCGCACGCTGAATATACTCCTCAAACCGTCGGGTGCTAAAGTTCACGTTTGTCATGGTGGCAAACAGGGCTTCACAGGTGAAAACGTCGACGTCGTGAGTATCAATTCCCTGGGATTTAGCCGTTAGCGCTACCGTCGATAAGCCCCGGAGACAATAGACCAGCAGGTCCTGAATCGCATTTACCTGGGGGCTTTTTCCACAGGCTCCAAATTGATGACAGCCATCGCCACTAGCGGTTTGTTCGCACTGTTCACAAAACATGGTTTTCTTCCCTTACTGGCTTGGTCACACCATAGTCAGCCCCTGGAGTAATTGCTTTGACTTAAGTCAAATTTAGATTTTCCTTATTTTTCTGCCGTAGCTGCTCCTCGATCAACTACGGCATTTTTTCTTTTGCTAAAATTGGCAGACCTCGCGAACGGTAACCGATGGCTGATTTTCCTGCTGCAGATTTGCTTCAGTTTCTTGGCAATACTCAGATATTTCAGGGGCTGGAGTCAGCCGATCTGACGAGTCTTGGTCAGCTTGCCTGTCGTCAATCCTATGGAAAAGGAGACTCAATTTTTTTACAGGGAGAGCAGGCTGGCGGCTTTTTTATTGTGGTCTCAGGTCGGGTCAAAGTGTTTAAGCTGTCGGGCCACGGACGGGAGCAAATTTTGCATATTTTTGGCGAGGGAGATCATTTTGCTGAAGTGCCCGCCTTTGATGGCGATTGTTTTCCGGCCTCTGCAACAGCGATAGAACAGATCGAACTTCTCTTTTTTCCACGTCAGCATTTTTTAACCCTGCTTGAACAAAATCCGCATCTGGCAATTAATTTGGTCAAGAGCTTTGCCCGTCACTTGCGACGATTTTCGCAGCTGGTGGACAATTTATCGCTACGGGAGGTGCCGAGCAGGTTAGCCGCCTATCTTTTAAACTCAAGTCACCAAGGAGATCGTATCGAGCTAGACGTGAGCAAAGGTCAGCTGGCGGCCATGCTGGGCACTGTTCCTGAAACGCTCTCGCGTGCTTTTTACAAGCTAGACCGTGAGGGCATTATTACCATCAAGGGAGCCACTATTGATGTATGCGATCGCGCCCGACTAGAAGCATTAACAACATAAACTCTGGTCTCATCATGGCTAGAAACAAACAGCGGATAGAAAAATTCACTGCCCGATCACTTTAAAGGAGGTGACATTCAGGCTGGTAGCCTTTCATAGGTAGACGGGTCCGCCTTCAAAATAAAAGAATCACCATACTGCATGACCTCGCCTGTAATCTGTATGGGGTCGGCGACCATATTCAGCACCCGGCTATTTACGGCCTCGCCTTTTAAGTCTGAGAGCAGGAAGTACAATGACTGGCCACTGCTGTTTGTGGCTCGAAAGACTGGCGGCACACCGCCGCTGATACAGCGGATAGCACAGGCACGGTGGGTCTTGGTACGGCCTGGTTTCATAATACCGGGATAGCATTTACCGTCGATGATTTCGCCTGCGATCGCAAATTCTCCTAGCGACACCGTTTGATCTTCTAATTTTGTTGCACCGGCAGGTGCTGTAATCTCTTCTGCTGAACGAGCCGCTAGCATCTCATAACGGTTACGACTAATAAAAATACCACTCAGCTTTACCCATTTACCTGCATTGTCCATGATTGCTTGCCTGGGTGCTCTCTTGTCAGTGCCTGACAACGGATATACCTTGAAGGGCTCATCCAAGGCATCTGGATTGGGGACTAATAAGTGAGGTGAGGGTTCAGCCAACAACAACCCTTCAAACTCTTTTACTCCCTGGATTTGTCCTGAATTTACTTGCTCAAAGTGAAGTGATGGCGCGATGATGGCTAATCCTAAAACACATAGGACTACAACCGGTATAAACCATAGCAACAACCGCCGCACGCTGAGCGGTAACGGCGCATAGCCAATATAAAAATCGTCGCGTTCAGTCATCGGACAGCATCCAAATTAGTGTTTCTGAATTAGTGTTTCTGATTCTTTAGTCTGCTCAAGGCTAGCCGACTTTATCTAAATGAGGGCTGGCTCAATTCGGGTACCGGGCGGCTTAGCCAGTGGATCAATCCAAATACGATTGTCGATAACTTTGACTTCAAAGGTAGGAATTTTTTCTGTAAACGGCGGTGGTGAAGCGCCTTCAGCAGGCAGATACTGATAGCCATGCCAGGGGCATGTAATACAGCCGTCTACGATTTTCCCTTCACCCAAAGGACCATTCTGATGCTGACAAACATTAGAAACAGCTGAGAGTTTGCCATCGTACTTAAAGATGGCGACTCGCTCCCCAGCTACGGTGACTATTTTTGCTCGATTTTCTGGAATCTCATCAATGCGACCGATCTCGACAAATCCATCTGCATCGGTATCACCGCTAACGGGTTTATCTAATTTTGCTTCCCTTAAAGCTGTGAATAGATGCAGACCGACAATCCATATCAGACTGATGCCAACACCCAGGGTTAGTAAAGGATGCTGATTTGTTACCAGCGGTCCTAAAATCACATGGCTAACCACCAATGCATAGGCCAGGTACACTCCCATATGCAGGGCTTTCCAGATGGGTGCTGTCAGATTAACTAACCAAAAGTCATGGCTTGTAGCCGCCATGACAAAAAAAATTACGAGGGCTGCAGCTCCTAACGTTTCAAAGGGAAAGCGAATAAAATCACCGTATTCCGTGTTGCTAACAAAAAGGCTGACCAGCGGTTTTAGGTTACCAAAATCGTGATACCAGGTCAGTACGCCATCTACCTTAAAGGGCAGCAGCGGTAGCTTTAGACCAATGGCATGAAGCAACGCTAGGAAAAACATGGTGACACCCATGTGACGTCGATTAAATAAAAGAGGATAAAACCGTTTATCTAATCTAGTCAGCGGACCAATGGATAAAATCACATTTAGCAATATAAATGCAGCAGACCCATAGGCTCGAATGCGAATCCCCTTAAAATCCAATCCTGTTCCCGTTTTACTAGCAACGGTGAGAAAAATATAAAGATAGAGTCCAACAGTACCGAGCAAAATAGCGTCGTAAATCAGCTTTTGTCGATTCCACTGAATTGATTTGTAGGAGACACTCATGGCAAAAAGGCCTTAAGGGAAAACGGTGATAGAGTTTACTGCTGTAGAAATGCGGCGATAGGATTTTGATCAGACGGGGCTTGTTTCCAGGGCTGAGCTACTATCTTTTGATCTACTGACTGGCTCAAGAGTTGGTCGGTGTCAGGGGTGACTGTCGCGTAGGTAGGTCGAAACAGCAGTCCTGCAATAAAAATAATTGGCATAACGATCGCCAGGGCAATCGACGAGAAAAAATGAATCTTTCGACGTGAAATTATCATCTGAATCTCCCTACTTATCAACGGTTGTTTAGACGCATCAAGGAGTAAATTTGGCAGCCTGCCGATGGGCTGTTTGTTCTATAGGATGTTGTTTTCCACGAACTAAACGCAGTGCAAACAGAGGCCAAAAGATACTGACACCTGGAATGATCATGAGCCGAAAGAACGGAGCTAACCCTTTTGCACCAGGGTCTGTACGCTGTACTCCAAACAATGAGAAAAGGACAGCAAAAATTAAACCAGCGGTAAAGTAGAGCTTTACTGCTTGAATGAGAAATTCGACAAAATCAACTGCGAAAACATCCATAGGACAACTAGCCCATGGCCATGGGCACAGTGCAAAAAGAAATTTAGAGCTTGAGTTTAGAAGATACTAGCCTGTGTCGATGAGAAAACGATTAGAAGTTATGCAAAATTGACATAATGACACCTTGTAACGGAATAGAGGCCTACTTTACCACTCAGGTCATATATCATGAGTGTTCTGGTTATGTCGTGAGTTGAGGGGGCGAGGGGAACGTAACTCATGCACCAAACCCAAAGACAATTATAATCCTAAAAATGAGCTTAAAGGCGGTCAGACAATGGGTAGCGAGATGATAGCTTTCTGCCTAGCAATTTTTCGAATTGCTGGTTTACTATTGTTAGCCATTGCAGGCGTAAGACTTTTCAACTGGCGAGAGCTTTTGGGAGGACTGCGGTTGATAATGGCCACAAAAACATCGACTGCTGATGAATTACAGGATGTCATCCAGGCAATCCAAGACAATTTGGGCGATGCAAACATTTTTCGAGAAAAAGTTGAACTCAAGGGAGCTATTTATTCCGACACCCCAATTATTGCTGAATTATCTCAAAAACCCTGTGTATATGTCAGAACCTGGTATGAGGACAAATTTGAAGAAACCTATAAGGATGAAGAGGAGAATAGATTCAAAATTCGCTACACATCCGAGGTGTTAGCCGACAATATTCAGGCCCAGGTATTTCATATCGAAGATCAGACAGGGCGTATTCTGGTGAACCCAAACGGAGCTGAATTTGAACTGACTCAGGTAGTGAATCGGTTTGAACCCAATGAGGCTAGAGAAAAGATAGGCAAACGACGCAAGGTAGGGCGGCAATACAATGAGTGGATATTGCCAGTAGGCATACAAGTTTATGTATTCGGAGAAATCAGCTGTAGTGGTAATGATTTTGTGGTTCAAAAACCTTTAAAGAAGGAAGTTCCGTTCATCATTACTCGTGATTCTGAAGAAAACCTTACACGAGAAAAGCAACAAAAAGCACGTAAGGCCAAAAATGATGGTCTTATCTCTCTGGCAATAAGTATTTTTCTACTTTTTATTGCGCCAAAAGTATTGCTCCTTATGCTCTCATACTTTTGAAGATAAAATCTCCCATAATTTGGGTATAAGATGAGAGTCCGGTTCTACGTCTTCGTTACTGGCTTTGATTTAGCTATGATCCTTTAGAAGCTTCTGCACAAGCTGCCGATAGTCTTCTATGGTTTCCACTGCAACTACTTTTCAGTTATCCTAAACGATTTTCTCAGGCAAAAAACCAGGTAGAGGCACATTTAACCGCCACTGTTTGTCACCATAGAATAAGACCTGATAAATATGCATACTGCCGTCCCTAAACGAAGCTTCAAAGGATTGCAGATAGAGATACCACATCCGTTGAAATCTCTCATCATAGTTGGGTGAGAGAGCGGCAATAATCTCGCGATTAGCGGTGAAATTTTTACCCCAGCGTCTAAATGTTTCTGCGTAGTGGGGTTTAAAGTTTTCGCAGTGGGCTACGGTTAGTTTGGCCGTGCGCAGGTCTCGACAGATCTCGGAGAGTTGGGGCGCATAGCCACCGGGGAAAATATACTTGTCGATCCAGGGGCCATTACGTTCAGAACTTTCAGTGGTAATGGTATGAAGCATACCAACACCGTGGGGTTTGAGCAGGGCTCTAGCTTTCTCCGTAAAGGTCAGAAAATTACCTTTACCCACATGTTCAAACATGCCAATGCTGACAAATTTGTCGTACTCTCCCTCTGCTTTGCGATAGTCTTGGATCTTGATTTCAATTTTGTCGGCTAGACCTTTCTCAGCAATTCGTTTTTTAGCTAATGCGGCCTGTTCATCGCTGAGGGTAATACCAGTACCAGTGATGCCATAGTTCTCGGCGGCATAGATCAGCATGCCACCCCAGCCACAGCCGATATCTATCAGAGTTTCACCGGGTTTGAGGGCGAGCTTACGACAGATGACCTCATATTTTTGGCGCTGCATGGTTTCTAGACTGTCCTGGGGAGTCATTTGATAGCCACAGGAATAGGTGAGGGTGGGATCTAGAAATAGCTGATAAAAGTCATTGCCGAGGTCGTAATGGTATTGCACATTTTTACGACTGTTTTGAAGCAACAGCGGTACGGTTTTGAGCCGTTGAGAAATGATCTGCAGGGCTAGGGGCACCGTCAGCTTTTGACTCGCTTTTGAGTAAACTCGATTGCGGTAGAGCATACTGATCAGCTCTGTCAGCCGATTCTCGGTTTCGTCCCACCAGCCGTCCATGTAGGCTTCACCAAACCCCAGAGAAGCAAAGGTAATAATGCTGGCGTAGGTACGCTGGTCGTGGACTTGTAGATGTAGATGAGGTTGGGTCTCTGGTGAGCCAAAGTTAAAGACCTGACCGCTGGGGTTGGTAACGGTTAGGTAGCCATCCTCAATAAAGCTAAACAGCTCGTAGAGGTAGCGTTCAGCTGTGGGCAGATTTTTCATGGTCCAACAGGAGAGTAGAATTTCTTAAAGCTATCAAATCACCGTCACTATAGTATGAGACGGGCGTGAGAGGGGCGATCGAAACTTATGTAATCAGGGCAAACGCATAGCTTGCCTAACAGACCATGCCTTCAGTTTCTACCCAGCAGGCTAGCCTGTGGACCGAAGCCAGAGCCTCGCTACGGCTGGCGGTGCCGCTCATGGCAATCCAGCTGTCAGAAGGGGCTGTCAATTTTGTCGATACGCTGATGATGGGCGGATTAGGTACCCAATCCTTGGCAGCAGGAGGGCTGGGGGCAACGGTATTTTGGATGCTGCTGTCACTGTGTACAGGACTATTGGAAATGACGGGTGCGATCGCGGCTGAAGCCTACGGTGCCCAAGACCATCATCGGGTAAGTCGAATCAATGTCCAAGGGCTATGGCTAAGTTTTGGGGTCGCGTTACCGACTATGATCTTGCTGTGGCATTGGCCTGTCATATTGCGACTATTGGGCCAGCAGTCAGCCATTATCGACGGGGCTACGGTCTATTTACACAGCATTGTGTGGGGGCTGCCAGCGGCCTTAGGCTTATTTGTATTTAAAGAAACACTGACGGCTGTGTCACGGCCGCGTTTGGTTGTACTTTTAATGGGTCTGGGCATTCCACTAAATATTGGTCTCAACTATGGGCTGATATATGGAAAATGGGGGCTACCAGAGCTAGGACTGGCTGGCATTGGCTGGGCTAGCACCTTGGTATTTTGGTTTAGCTTTGGGGTCGCAGTGTTAATTGTGAGCGTGCATCCAGCATTGCGGCGGCTGCATTTGATGAGAGCGTGGTGGCGGTGCGATCGCAATATCCTGACCGAAATCATTCACCTGGGTTGGCCTCTATGTATCGACTACGGTACAGAAATGGGAGCCCTGACCGCCGCTGCTCTACTCATGGGTCTATGGAGTACGGAACTACTGGCAGCCCACCGGATTGTCATGACTACCACAGAGCTACTACTCATGTTCTCTTGGGGGTTTGCCTATGCTGCTGCTATGCGAACGGGCCATAAAATTGGGGCTGGGGCACCTAGAGCGGCCCGCCGAGTCGCCTATGCCAACTTGCTGATGAACTTAGGGCTGGTCGTCATGCTGGCAATCCCGCTATGGGTATGGCCGCGCACTATTGCAGGCTTTTATCTAAATGTAGATCTACCTGCGAATGCTGAAACCGTTGCGATCGCTGCGACGCTCTTTAAGATAGGCGTCGTCTTTCAGATCACCCAAGGTATTCGATTGATCAGTGCAGGAACGCTGCAAGGCCTTAAAGATACACATCTGTTGGCCACGGTAGATGTGTTAGCCCATTGGGGCATTGGCATTGGCCTGGGCTATGTGTTCGGGCAGCTGCTTGGGTGGCAAGGCATTGGGTTATGGTGGTGTTTAGCCCTAGGCCAGCTAGTGGCCGCTATCGTGCTGACGCAGCGGTTTCAGCAATTGATTGCAACGCGCATCACAAACCAGCGAGTAACCGCAACGACTCTGGAGAAAACATAGCTGAGAGCAACCGTGAGCGTAGATCGTCCGCTGCGAGTTCACATGAGTGAGTGGAGCATCGGCGCAGCAGCAGGAGTGACTGCTAGCTGGTTAGTCGATCAGTCTGAGCTATCAGCATCAGAAATTGTAGAACAAAGCTACATCAAAGGACTATAAGAACAGATGATAAAACAGGGCTAAAGATTCATTAGTAGGCTGCAAAAGTTTTTATAAGTGTTTATTAGATTTTTGTGAGAATAGAAAGTATGGCTGCAAACAGTTTCGATTGACTTCTATGGGTCTAACATAACAGTCTCGCCATATATCCATCCTTTTTGACCATCCTGACTTTGAACTCGGTACCATCGTTCATCATTGCTGATAGCTAGCACAGTTAGACGGTCTCCTTTCTTAAGTTGACCAACTTGTTGACTTCCGTTAGGCTCTGTCCATAAATTAGGGATCGAATTGACATTTTGGTTTGTTATTTGAACGGTGCCGTATTTTTCTGGTTTGTATAAGGTTTCGTCTATTGGCTGAACAACTTCCGAAAAAGATCGTCTAGATTGTTGATTACAAAACCCCAAGGATAACATCATTAAAAAGCAGAAAATAGCAATGGGTACCCACTGAAAATCCTCAAAATCTATTACACTTGAGGAGCCTTCATATAATTCATTTTCTAAGGGCTGCTGATTCTGATTTTCATGCAATTCTTGAGCAGCTTTATCCTGAACATACTTTTGAAAATCCTGTAATGAAGTTCGGAAGGGCCTTATCCATTCATTTAGGATTGAAGAAGATGAAGAATTATCTAAGAAACTAAATAGTTTAGGAGTATGATATGAGTATAGACCTAAAAGATAGAAATCTGAGAAATATAGAACAATCACTTTATGAATCAGAATGATTAGCTCTTTGACAGCTATGAGACTGTCTTCTTCATTGTGGCCGATACTTTCAAGATTTCTCTTAATAGATTTCCAATTCCAAGCAGGTAGAGTAACTTGATGGTTACCGTTAAAGCCATTTACAGGCTCAGAAGATGTTGGATGAGTTACGTAAATAAAAATTCTATCGTCTGTAACTTCACTTTGGATAGTTAGTGTAGGGATAGGACGCAATTTGTCCCTTATATCTTCAGCAGTAAGTTTCTTAATAGGCTTCTCAAAAATTTGCAAGTATCTAATAGGGTAGGCAATACTGCTAGAGGATAAACCATTAATATAGAAGGACTTCACTAATTCTTCCAACTCATTATCAATCTCTGTGCTAAGGCTGTCAAAGGAGCTGTTGTAGCATAATAAATTAACCGGTGAAAATAATATCCAAAGACAATCCGAATCTTTCTGTAAATATGAACGAGTTTTTGCAGGGCTAAGAATTAGTGGTGAATGATGAAGATCCCAGCTTAGTTCGAATTCTTGAAGTTTTAGTTGAACTAATGTGTTATGGCACTCCCTGATGAGCTCAAGTTTGTCCCTAAAATATGAGGCCTTGAGTTCAAATTCTTGCTCCTGAATTAAAATAGACTTTTGTTGCAGTTCATAGGTTCGGCCCGCTTGAGTAATCTCATATTCTAGCCTGTACTTTTCTATATCCAGGCTCTCTCTCTGCATAGCATAACTTCTTTCGAGATATACCAAGTTAGGGGACTCTTGTGTTGTTTTCGGCAGGATATTGCTGAAAATTTTTTTTAATCCTTTGGAAAGAGCTTGAAAACTATTATGAAAGTTATTGATAATTGTATTGTTGTTGTTTCCCTGTGTGAGATTCTGTATGGTTTCTCCATTAACATTGTAGCTGGGGTTACTCATGTTTATTCGTTCTTGTAGAATCGTTGAAGTTTATAATCGTTTGATTGTCATTGCCTTGTGTGAGCGATTGAATTGTGTTTGCATTGACAGAGTAGCTGGTTGACTGTTCTGTGTTGCTATATGGCGGTTGCTCACCCAATCTTTTTGTTTGATTTTGTTCGCTCCTGCGAGATTTTAACAAGTTGATTTTGCCTCCAAAATAAAGCCTGCCTAAGGAAATTATAAAGACACCAAACCATAAGGAAATTTGAATTAAACTTGCTAAACCTTGGATTAGAGCTGTGTTGGGATTGACAAAATTTAAAATGGCGGGTAGCCATTGGTGAATTGTGCAGGCCATCAAGACTAAGAAGAGTAAAATTCCAAAAAACAGAATTTTTTCCTTTGTTAGTTTCATTTTTGGATTCTGTAGAGGTTTTAGTCTTGAAAATCTACTTTAGTAGCAGGACTCAGCCTGCTTACTTTAAAGTACTGCAGACCATCACTTACACATGCTACATTTCATACCTAATCTTAGGTGATTATGCAAATTGAGCCTTGTAGTTCAAGAATATTTTAGGATTAAAATCAATATATTCTGAAAAGTAGCATTATTATGTCTATCTCGTAACTCAAACGCAATCGGCTCATCGCTTATCAACAGGACATACGCGAAAGCTCATATACATCTGTTCCACTGGCAAAATTTAGTTGGCTTGTCGTAAGGTGAAGGATGCTCTCTTTTTTCTCTCACTAGTGAACTAACACCTACCTACGTCTATATTCATCCACAGACATCATGGCCAATCAATTTTAGTTGGTACAAATGTTTTCCTGCGGGTTATGCCAGTCTTGCTAGGAAATTTGAAAATGAGCAACTTAGGGATTTACGATTCAAAAGAACTATAATTCCCCAGCTATACCTGCATTTGACGCTCTAGCCAGCCACGCATCTTACCAGGATTTAGCAACCCATAGGGATCCACCTGGGCTTTAAATGCTACCTGGGTTTCATTGACCTCTTTGCGACCGCCGTCTTCCAAGATATAGGTGTGGGGGTTGGCAATAAAGGCCCCCTGCTCCTCGTGGTAGCGAATAATTTCGTTTAGTCGCTCTTCGGTGGTGTAGCGGACCAGCTGTAGCGCGGCAGGGCAAACCTGCCCATGGACTCGAAAGAATTCTAGATGCATCATGACTTCATCGCCAAAGTGCTGATACATATGCTCTAGCAGCTTTAAATCTGTGTCGTAGGGAAATAGGGTTTGTAGATAGGTCAAGCTGGTATCTACGTTACGGGCATGGAGGGTGGTGTGGTTCCAGGTAAACTCTGCGAGGGCAGCTCCTTTTTTGGCTTCCTGAGCTGTTTTTTGATAGGTGATGGTACCGCCGACGGCTTTGACTAATTCTGTAAAGGGTTCTAGCGACGATTCTGCAACCATAAGTAAAGCCGCTGTTTTGCCGGTTGGTAAAGCGTCTTGCAGAGCAGCAAAGTAGCTGGGTATGGGCCATGCATGGATACTGATCAGCTTTTTAATGATGCCGTCTGCTTCGCCAAGGGTATAGCCAAAATGTGCAGCGCTCATAAAGTCGTCAAAGATAACAATGATTTCGGCCCAGGGGTAGGCGGGGCCGAGGGGAATCTCTAACTCTGTAATGATGCCATTGGTGCCGTAGGCGTGGTTTACTTTTTGGACGTCATCTCCCCGAAGTTCTAGAATGCGTGGTTCGTCTTCCATGGTGACGACTCGAGCTGCGTGCAGATTACCGCGATCGCTAAGTTGACCATAGGTAATTGAACCAATTCCACCGCTGCCGCCGCCGATAAAGCCGCCAATGGTAGCGGTGCGATAGGTAGAAGGAGCCATGCGAATTTCCCAGCCTTGCTCGCGGGTGATTTTATCAATGGCGGCCAGCTTAGCTCCGGCTTCTACACAGGCTAGTCCTGGTTTGACCCACTTGACTCGGTTGAGCTTGCTCAGGTCCAGAATAATGCCGCCT
>JBCDFI010000103.1:0-12816 GCA_039178155.1 Cyanobacteria bacterium P01_H01_bin.105 | reverse complement strand
CCTCGGTAGTCTTATAAGATCTTTATCTCTGGCCATAACCGCAACTTCTCCTTTATCCCCATCCATGACTAAAAAGCGTATTCTTTCAGGCATTCAAACTACCGGTAATTTACATTTGGGGAATTATCTCGGCGCGATTCGCAATTGGGTAGAGCTACAGGATGAATATGATTGCTTTCTATTTTTGGCGGATTTACACGCGATTACGGTGCCCCACGATCCAAAGCTATTATCCGATAACACTTATAAGGTGGCTGCTGCTTATTTGGCCTGTGGTATTGACCCGGAGCGTTCAACGGTCTTTGTGCAGTCTCACATCAGTGCCCACAGCGAGCTGGCCTGGTTATTTAACTGTATTACACCGCTCAACTGGCTAGAGCGAATGATTCAGTTTAAGGAAAAAGCCGTAAAACAGGGAGAAAACGTCAGTGTTGGCCTCCTGGATTATCCGGTTTTACAGTCGGCGGATATTTTGCTCTATGAACCAGACATGGTACCTGTTGGCGAAGACCAAAAACAGCATATTGAGCTGACTCGTGATATTGCTGTGCGTCTCAACCATCAGTTTGGCAAGAAAAAGGAACCGGTGCTAAAGGTGCCTGATGCCCTAATTCGGACCGATGGAGCTCGAGTCATGAGTCTGACGGATGGGACTAAAAAGATGTCTAAGTCAGACCCGTCTGAGCTAAGTCGTATTGAAATTGGTGATTCGCCTGAGCTGATTAAAAAGAAGATCAAAAAGTGTAAAACGGACCCCATGCGTGGGTTGGAGTTTGGTAACCCAGAGCGACCTGAATGTAACAACTTGCTAACGCTATATATGCTGCTGTCGGGCAAAGAAAAAGAAGCTGTGGCAGCAGAATGTGCGGATATGGGCTGGGGACAATTTAAGCCATTATTGACTGAAACTGCGATCGCAGCTTTGCAGCCCATTCAAGAAAAGTACCAGGCGCTGATGGACGATCGCACCTATTTGGAGTCGGTACTTAAACAAGGGAATGAGAAGGCTACGATCATTGCTAATCGCACCTTAGCCAAGGTAAAGGACGCGCTGGGCTATGCCCAGAATCTCTAAGGTTGGCATACCGTCCCTTACCATAGGATACGGATGTCGTTTTGCTGTTGTCAGAACAGCGTCCGTTCTCCCTATAAGTCAGCTTTAAATAAAATTTTCGATGACTATTTCTAACGGCTCCCATTCAGCCCCTTCACTGCTACGGTCTGCGATCGCAAATCGAAAATTTGTGATTACCGCCGAGGTAATGCCGCCTAAAGGCGGCGACCCCAGCCATATGCTCAAAATGGTGCAGACGCTAAAAGGGCGCGTTCACAGTGTCAATATCACTGATGGGAGCCGAGCTGTATTGCGGATGTCGTCGCTGGCCTCGGCCGTGTTGCTAAAGCAGGCTGGCGTTGAGCCGATTTGTCAGATGGCCTGTCGCGATCGCAACCGCATCGCCCTCCAAGCCGATCTGATGGGAGCCAATGCCCTAGGAATTAATCAGGTTCTGGCTCTGACCGGCGACCCCGTAAAAGCAGGCGATCACCCCAAAGCAAGGAGTGTCTTTGATCTAGAATCTGTGCGGCTGCTGCGTACCATTGGCTTACTCAATCAAGGAATCGATCTCAACCATAAAAAACTACCTGACGGTTCCCTCGACATTTTTGCTGGAGCCGCCGTTGATCCTCAGTGTCCGAGCTGGTCAGGCTTACAAAAGCGATTTGAGCGTAAAGTAGAAGCCGGAGCCCAGTTTTTCCAAAGTCAGCTGATCTCTGATTTTGACCGCCTCGAAAAATTTATGAGTCAGATTGCAGACCCGGCACAAAAGCCTATTTTGGCTGGCATCTTTCTACTTAAATCTGCCAAAAATGCTGCCTTTCTTAATCGAAACGTGCCTGGAGTCCACATCCCAGACGATATTGTTAGTCGTTTAGCTGCTGCCAAAGACCCTCTGCAAGAGGGCATTACTATTGCTGCTGAGCAAATCAAACTAGCGAAAACTCTCTGTCAGGGTGTGCATATTATGGCCATTCGCCGTGAAGATCTGATTCCAGAAATTTTGGATCGCGCAGGCATTGATCCGATCTGCAGTGCACCCCCCATAGAGACGCCCAATCAAGTCGTTTCTAATGCTTCACATTTGCGAGTCGAAAGCTCCATCTAATAAACGAGATAGTCAAATCCGGTAAGTCAGCTCACTAGTAACTGTCTAGGATCTAGTTCTAACCCGATAGTCATGTCGTAGCTCAACCCCTCAATAAACTCTGTCAACACCTCGATGGTGGCAGGATCTTGAAAGTGCTCAGGCTTCGTCTCAGGATGGGGATAATAAATTAATCCATTTACCCGCTGGTTTGTTCTGATCACTACCCGACAGTCAAAAAATGAAAAATCTTCAGGTGGGGTATCATCTGCCCATTTTATCTGTCTGAACGTATATTTGGCCTGTCTCACCTCATAGTGATACGGATGAATCGAGACATTAATTGTCCCAGCAAAAAATGAGTCTATGTTCAGGCCTTGGGCTGCAAACGCAGACTGCTGCATGCGAATTGTGCCGTATGGGAATCGTGGATTTCCACTTTGCCCTGAGGCCACCCCATGCCCGCGAATAACCTTGCCTGTCACGCTAACCCAACTTATCAAAGCCTATACTCCTTTTTTAAGCACAAAAAGATTCTGCGGATGTTCTAAACATAAGAGAAATAGGTATGCAACCTTGGCCCATATGGAATATCAGTAACACCGTTCCTTAAACAGAATTTTGTTTCATGGCTTGGACAAATTCAATCACTTTTTCCGATAAGTCTGGAACAAAGCTGCTGAGCTTTTTGATAACATTGTGAATGCCTTCACTTCCCCCTGCAATTAAACAGGCTGTCAGGATCACATCTAGCACCCTAAATAAGTAGAAGCGAAAAATTTCCAACACAGACTCTGGTACAGGAAAAACAAAGGCACTTTCTAGCGATCGCACCCCTACTAAACCAATCAAACCCCCAAATACAATAGCGACTTGCAAAAGCCGTTGGCGCATCTGATTTATGTAAACTCGAAAGCTTTCTTCTGCATTGAGTAGACGAAGCTGTATAGCCTCAAGACTTTCGCTATCAGAACTACTATCAGCATTGTTGACCAAAAACTGACGCTCTCGCTGGAAGTGTTCTACCTGAGCAGCCAATTGTTCTTTCTCCAAAGAGAAAAAAGACAGCTTGTACACTTCCAAGGCACGCTCTAAAAAAAGAGCCACAATACACAAGATCGTCAGTTGTTGAATGACAATCTTAACCACAAGAGGCTGCAAAGAAGGAGGCTCCATCGGAATTAGAACATAAAGCAGGCCACATACTAAAACTGTGTAAAACGCATAGCGAACAAATGTTAATAGGGATTTACGGTCCATAGGGTCAGCCCCCAGATAGATCTCTGCTTGAGCATTCCATTTCCCTGACCCCTTGTCTATATTAGCTATAGATTCTTCACCATAAGCATGCACGGTTTACTGCATTACCCCTAGAGCAACTCTGCTCATCTTCAGAACCAAAGGTTGATTGCATTAGCCAGAGCTTACTTAGGCTAATGAGCCATTGACCAATGTTCCTGGGGCGCTGACATGATTTTGCATGGATTTACCACGCTAAGTAAAAAAGGGAGTTTAGCGCTCATGAACCAGTGCCAGATTTTTCCCAGCATAAAGTTTCCCATCCAAGGAGAGTCGGAACATCTTGTTAAAATAGTTGAGAATTGTTCCTATTTCTTCTCATAAAAAGAGAAGATTGGATATATGATTCAGATGTGTCTCTACTGCAAACAATCTCAAAAAAGATCTCTAAACTTTCCTGCAACCGCTACCTAAAATAGGTAGTTTATTGCTGAGTTACTTGCCACAGCCGATAAATTAACTGTTCACTTTCAGGTGCGAGAGTTGTGACAAAGGTGCCAGATTCAGCGTTAGCGCTACTTGCTATCCAGGTACCCTTGAGGCTAACTTCAACAAAATCTTCATCCACGTTTGTTAAGGCAATTGTATCTGTAGTATTTGTCTCTAGCATAGACTCAAGATGGTTGATATCAGGTAGCTCCATAGGTAGTAAAAAGGCGGCCTGACTGGGCTCTAAATGCAAGGTCTCACCAACGTGAACTGCTAACATAACTCGCTGAGTGGCGACCATATCTAAGGATGCAGGGACCTGCTCAAGAAACAAGCCGTAATCGGTATAGCTCAGCTTTAACACAGCTGACGATCTCCATAAATGGTTGGGGGCAGTTATATGCCGACGGCGGCACAATCATATTTTTGCAGCATCGCTAATCTTTGGGATGCTCTAAAGAGATAAGCTAGTTGCACATATCTGTCAGGTTTTCTCGATCAAAACGACAGGCTCTGTCCGGCTAGTTACTAAAAGCATCGTTGTTTGCTTCAGGTTAATTTGCATCATTGTTAGATATTTCTTGGAAAAGTAGTAAGGATGAGCTGATATTCGGGTAATAAGTGTTTATACGGTCGTAATTTCACGTTTAAGCCTCTTAAAGGCCTTAAAATTTTTATAAAACAGTGATCCTCGCTTCTCAAATTTGAAAGCGAGGGCTAAATGCCTGATGTGGTCTTGGTTTCAGGTGCATGACGCGGCTAGTCGCCTACATTTCCCGCTTCGGTTATATCGGTTGAGTTCTGGCCAATTGAGATAGCTTGCAATCAAGCCACAGAATGATTTATTAAATTTACAGCGATCTAAAACCATGCCATTGATTGCTTTAGTCCAAACGTCACCCATACTCAGATCACTGGAGTCAAGGCCTAGATGTCGTGCATCCAGTGCTAATTGGTTAAACCATTGTAAGTATCGTTTTTTGACTATGATTTCTATAGGATTTTTCATGGTGTATGGACTTCTGGCATGATGCTTAAATGTGAATCCAGCGCACTTGAACTAAGCAACTTGACTAGGTTACTTCGGTGTTGCTCAATGTAATTGATGTGTAATACAAGAGCATCTACCCCTCTTTACGGAATGTTCTGGTTTTAGCAATGATTTCTATGGCTTTGACATGGAAATCATTGCTGTTAAAGCTGTAGCCTCTTGTAGAGCTATAGTCAATAACACCTTAATAATTGTAGATTCCGGATGTAGTATCCAAAACTTAGAGGTAGGATTGCTGTCGTTCGCTTAAATAGAAATGCCACAGTAATCTAGCGGCTACGGCTCGCCAGGGTCGCCATGCTTCACTCATTATCTGAATTTCATCAGAGGTAGGGCGTTTGCCAAGTCCCCTAAGCTGTTGAAGTGCAGCTTGAAGAGCCAAGTCCCCTTTGGGCCAAATATCGGGTTTCCTCAATGCCATTAATAGATAAATATCTGTTGTCCATGCACCGATACCTTTGATTCTCATTAGCTGTTCGCGAATATCTCGGTCGCAAAGAGGTTCTAAAGCTCTTAAGTTGAGCGTTTTATTGAGAATTGCTGTAGCTAATGCACGGCCATAGCTTGTTTTTTGACGGCTAAAACCTATCTGCTTTAATTCCGTATCGCTCAAAGTAAGAAAGCCTTGGGGCGTCAATGGATTACATTTGGCCTGCAATCGCTTATAGGCTGCATGGGCAGACGCCAGGGATACTTGCTGTTCAAGCATAATATGGATGAGTGTAGGAAAGCCCTGTTCTCTTTGCCAGAACGGTGGTGTACCGTAGCGGTCAATGATTTTTGCAAAAGAGCAATCTCGAATGACTAACTCTTGAATCCCTTGTTGCAACGTGCGAGGAGTTAACTGATACGTCATCCTAAAATCAATGCTTGTTAGGTACACCAATAAAAAACAACCGTTCCAGTCTGGAACAGTTGTTTTGCGGTATCTATTATGACAGTAGTCTATCGGAGTAGGCTGTTAGCCTAACAAGGACTAGAATTGCAGCTATTGAATAAAGTTATAGTCAATTGATCGGGCTGTTCTAACGGGAGGAGCAGGTTCATTTTGAATCGACTTGATAGCCGTGTAACCCAGTGGGAGCGATGCCAGTAGGCACATTGCTCCGGTGCCCACTAATGATAAATGTCTAACGGCTTTGGAGGCTCTAAGGGCATCTGGATACTGACCTTGGCGATAAAATCGTTTGACTTGACTGGCATAGAGTAGGGCTGTTAACCCTACAGGGGGAAATGTGACCAGTGTGGCCAATGCCGTGGGCCAGTGACTAGGTGGGCAGGGCTGACCTTTATATAGGTCGTAACTTTTTTCCCATTCGGGTCCACGCACATTGCCCACATAGCCGCTCAGGGTAAACTGGGTGAATTCTGAGAGTTCTAGTGGTAATAACAGATCACGAATCTGGTTGGGCACCGTGAAATAACTGATGCCCTCGCCAACTTGACGCTTAAGCGAGATTTCTAGGTTTGTACCTCGTTGTGTCAGATCTACTTCAATTGGCTGCAGTGCATCTTGAAGTAGGTCTTTGATTGGTGCCAATCCATCTGGCTGCGCTACGGAGGGTATCAATTGAGCTAACGATGCATCATTAAGGACCGCGAGCTGCCAATCAGCCATGGCGTCTTCTAAATTTCCTAGCTGATGATGTACGTTACCTCGCTTTAGATACGCTTCAGCCCAGTTGGGATTCAGTTCTAAGGCTCGCTCAAACCTGGCTAGCGCGGATGTGAAATCATCCATCTGACTTTGGACTACACCAAGCTGATAGTGTGCATCGGCATAGTTGGGGTTGATGGCAATCGCCTGCTGCCAGTTGCTAAGTGCTTCAGTCAGCTGTCCTTGCTCGTAGGACAGTTGGCCAAGCTGATAGTAGGCAGTGGCTGGATGATCGGTACAATCGATAGCCGCCACAAAATCTTGACGAGCACTATCTAGTTGACCCAGGGCGCGATGGCTTAAGCCTCGGGCAATGTATACGGCTGCTGTATCAGGATGACCGGTCATCGCTTTGGATAGGACTGCGATCGCACTCTGATGATTCCCTTGCCGTGCTAATGTGCAGCCACGTCGGTAAACCAAACGGGCTCGACATTGTGCGTACCAACTCTGATTATCCATAATAAATAAATATCCCTGCCATTATGAATGCCCAAGCTATCTGTAGCCTAACCATCCCTGAAAAGACAAAATTCAGAGTGATAGCTGTAGCTTAGGCATTTCACTTAATAATTTGATCAGTATTTACTGTTACAAAACGCAGCAATTTGATTCATGGTGATTAATCAATCCTTCACACCAATTTTGCTTGTTTCCTAACGAACTTTTCAATACAGAAATTCATTTTCTTGAATAAATTTATTTATGCCATTATACCTAGTACCTTACGACAATTGGCGTAGAGAGATATCACAACAAGTCATTGCTATGAAATGGAGATAAAGTCTTGTCCTTTAAGACGGACATTTTAATGAAACCTATGTAATTCCACCCAGCGGGGATGGAGGCTGCTAAGAGCCCTATGCTAATTTCAGTGAGAACATTTATTTAGTATGGTCCATGACTGTTCTCTCGCTAAAAACAGAATTGGATGTTGCAGAGATACTGTTAGCTGAGGGATGGCTCCCTGAAGAAATCAACGGTATATTGGTGTTTCCATTGCCCAGAGCTGCATTTTTTCAGCTGCATGGTCAAAAAAAATGTCGAATAAAAGACAGCGATATTGTTAAGGCGACAGCAGTGACTCCAACAACATTTTACCGAGCGAGACAGCTACTAAAATCTGCTGGGTGGCTCGATAGAGAACTTAATTCTCTGCTCAAGTCCTGTTTGTATAGCTTTGATCCCTGGGCTAATCAGCAGATTCACAACCTCGATCTTCAGAACAACTCTATTCATTTCAATGGCTGTTTGAGCCGTGTAGAGACTCCTTTGCCGATGCTCGATCACTATTGTCGGAGCATGGCCCTAAAACGTATTGGTAGCCTAACCTTAGTCATCTCAGTTGTCTCGGCAGCTGTAATCATTTTGAGTTAGTTGTACAGATATCTCTACATCCCCACAAATCGATCCGTCGCTTCTATTAAGGCGCTTAAAATGCCAGGTTCAGTGGCTGAATGCCCTGCGTTAGGCACAATAACTAATTCAGCTTCTGGCCAAACTCGGTGCAGTTCCCAGGCAGAGGTCATGGGACACACCACGTCGTATCGTCCTTGCACGATTACGGCTGGAATATGTCGAATCTTGGCAATGTTTTGCAATAGCTGGTCAGGGGGATCAAAAAAGCCACCATTGATGAAATAGTGGCACTCGATCCGCGCAAAAGCATCGGCAAACCCATCATTGCTAAATCGTTCAATGGTTTGAGGGTTTTGAATTAGGTAACTAGTGCTGGCTTCCCAAATCGCCCAAGCTCGAGCGGCCTGCTGTCGAATCTGTGGTTCAGAGCTGGTTAAACGCTGATAATAGGCCGCTATTAAATCGTGATGTTCCTCTGGAGGAATGGGGGCTAAATAGTGCTCCCATGCATCGGGAAAAAGATAGCTAGCACCCTCTTGATAAAACCAACGAATTTCTTTGGGCCGCAACATAAAGATGCCCCGCAAAATTAGTCCGGCGCAGGGATGTGGATAGCGCTGGGCATAGGCCAAGGCTAGAGTACTGCCCCAGCTGCCGCCAAAGACCGTCCATTGATCAATGGCAAGATGCGATCGCAGCCGTTCAATATCATCCACTAAGTCCCATGTGGTGTTGTCCGTCAGTTCGGAATGGGGGGTGCTTTGGCCACAGCCCCGCTGATCAAATAAGATTATCCGCCAGCGCTCTGGATCAAAAAAACGACGATAAAACGGCACTGTACCACCACCCGGACCACCATGTAAAAACACAACTGGCTTACCTGCTGGATTCCCGACCTCTTCAAAATAAAGCGTATGGAGTGAAGAGACAGACAGCCAACCGTGTCGGTAGGGTTCAATCGGAGGATAAGACTGACGCATGGGGGGACTAGCAACAATTTGCTCCGCTATTGTCGCATCCGAACCGCATGGGCCTTTGCTTATTTCACAGAAGCTGGCTTTCGCACCACATACCAACGTCCTGTCTTAGGATCGCGATAGGAATAAAACGGCTGCTGTTTCAGCGGCTTAGTGCAGGTCTTGGGCATTGATTTAGCGATTTTCACGACTCTTATATAAATGAATTCATTTATTGTGGCTTGGTTTCCCTAAATATTTGAGTGATCAATCTTTACGTACCGTGTGACTTTTGTCACAAAAAAGTAGAGAAGTCCAGTGGTTTCCCTGGTTTTTAGGCAAAGTCTAAATAACTTTATTATTTCTTTGCAAAATTGGTCAGAGATCATGACTGGGCCTAGCTGTACTCCGATCTCAATTCTGCGCGTCTGGTTTTAAGGTAACAGCGAAAAAAAGAGGCTTACTATACTAAGACAGTTTTAGTGATAGGACAATTTTGACGCAACCCACCATGTCAGCAGCAGTATGGCCCGGTCGTTCTCACCCGTTGGGAGCCACTTGGGACGGTCAGGGAACAAATTTTGCGATTTTCTCGGAAAATGCTACAGCAATGGAGCTGTGCCTGTTTGATCTACAGGGTAACGAACGTAGAGTCGCTTTGCCGGAGGTGACTAACCATGTATGGCATGGCTATGTCCCTGGAATAAGTCCCGGTCAACACTACGGATATCGTGCCTATGGCCCCTATAAACCTAAAGAAGGTAAGCGATTTAACCCCGGTAAGCTACTGCTGGATCCCTATGCCCTAGCCATTAGCGGCAATATGAGATTTAGTCCTACCATTTTTGGCTATCCGATGGATCGCTTTGCAGATAGCGATCGCGATTTAGAAAAGTCGAGCCACGACGATGCGGACTTTGTCCCCAAAGGTATCGTTGTGGATAAAAGCTTTGACTGGGGGAACGACCGCCATCCTGAAACGCCTTGGCATGAAACGATCATTTACGAAGTCCATGTAAAAGGATTTACCCGCAAACATCCCGAAATTCCACCAGAGATCCAGGGAACCTATTCCGGTCTAGGTCACCCAGCCGCCATTGAACACTTGCAGTCTTTAGGGGTCACTGCGGTTGAACTGCTGCCAGTGCATCATTACAACGCGTACCCTAGCCATTTAGTCGGTGTTGGGTTGCACAACTACTGGGGATACGATTCGATCAACTATTTTGCTCCCTTTGCAGACTATAGTGCGGCAGGGGATGCCGGGGCTCAGCTAAGCGAATTTAAGGCTATGGTCAAAGCGCTGCATCAGGCTGGCATTGAAGTCATTCTAGATGTGGTGTACAACCACACGGGTGAGGGCAATCACTTTGGCCCCACTCTATCGCTACGGGGTATCGACAATGAAGCCTACTACCGTTTGGTAGAACGCAACCCCCGATATTACATGGACTTTACGGGCTGTGGTAACTCCCTCAACGTGCGCCATCCTCAGGTGCTAAAACTGATTATGGACAGTCTGCGCTACTGGGTGCAGGAAATGCACGTAGATGGGTTCCGCTTTGACCTGGCCTCAGCCTTAGCTCGCGAACTGTACGAAGTGGATAGTCTCGCCGCCTTTTTTAATATCATTCACCAAGATCCAATTCTGTCTACTACCAAGCTAATTGCCGAACCCTGGGACCTTGGAGAAGGAGGTTATCAGGTTGGCAATTTCCCCTTGCTTTGGTCTGAATGGAATGGGAAATATCGCGACACCATGCGAGATTTTTGGCGTGATCAACACTGTCGTTTGGGGGAATTTGCTTTTCGGTTTACGGGTAGTTCTGACTTGTACCAAGCTAATGGTAAACTGCCCCACGCTAGCGTTAACTTTATCACGGCCCACGATGGTTTTACCTTGCGAGACTTGGTGAGCTATAACGAAAAACACAACGAGGCGAACGGCGAGGGCAATCGAGACGGAGAAAGCTATAACCGTTCCTGGAACTGTGGCGTAGAAGGTGAAACCTCTAATGAAGAGATTTTAAAGGTGCGATCTCAACAGCAACGCAACTTTCTAACTACCCTATTTCTCTCTCAGGGAGTCCCTATGATACTGGGTGGTGACGAAATGGGTCGTACCCAGCACGGCAATAACAATACCTATTGTCAAGACAATGATCTCTCCTGGTTTGATTGGAGTCTACGCCATCGTAATAAAGAGCTGCTCACCTTTACTCAACGGCTGATCGAGTTTCGTAAACAACATCCGATTCTATGTCGTCGCCAATGGTTTCTCGGCCGTGAGATCCATGGTTCCGGTGTTATTGACATTGGTTGGTTTAATCCCGATGGTACTATCATCAGCGATGAAGAATGGCATGATGGTAGTTCAAAGACCATCAGCATTTTTCTCAACGGAGAAGAAATTTCTGCAACAGATGAACAAGGTCAGCGTGTCATTGACGATAGTTTTCTGGTCTTTTTTAATGGTTATCCTGAACTTCAGGTATTTTCCATTCCTCCATCAGTCAATCGAAAGGAGTGGCGGGTAATGTTAGATACCAAGTTTCTCAGCGGATTTGTAGAAGAGGGGCCTGTATACGCTCAGGGGCAAAAGGTTCCTGTCGCCGCCCGATCACTAGTTTTGTTAACGTGCCCCCACTGTTTTGATACGTCCTTCGATCTCGATGAAAACACAGGCACCTTGACCAAGCAGGGATAATTACGTCTTTGGACAGTTGTCCGCTCATTCCTTCCAGCCCCCATTGCCTTTGTTTTACAATGCCTAACAGCTATGACCGTATCTACGCCGTTGTTCGCCAAATTCCCTCTGGTAGAGTTGCTACTTATGGTCAGGTTGCTGAACTTGCCGGACTGATTGGTAAACCTCGGGTAGTCGGTTATGCACTTTACAAAGTTGCACCAGAGGATGAAATTCCCTGGCAACGAGTGATCAATGCTAAAGGAGAAATCTCTACATCCGCATTTCGTGAGGGGTCAGACGACCTACAGCGAGTGTTGCTAGAAGCCGAAGGGATTGAATTTAAGGGTAACAAGATTAATCTCAGTGAATATCGCTGGAGACCAACCCCGGAAATTATTGAAGCCATTGATTTTGACGAGAATGTCAATTTACAATGATTTACAAATATATTTCTAACTTTGTCATCTGATTTGTATAGCGTTACTGTGTGGTTCGTTCTAACGTTATTGTATTGTAGTTAATGTCTTTAAGCCTTAAAGAATAAGCGTTTTGGCCTGTCGATAAACCTTGAACAAATTTAAATAAACCTGAACTTTTCGAGATTCTTTCGCTCCAAGATTTTTATATCACTAAAATCATATGTGACGGCAGAGACGCTCATCTATGAATTTTTCATCTCAGATCAATACCAATCCGTGGCTTCACTTTTCAATGATCAGTTTGCTATGGCTGTTTAATGGTCTTTGCTTACTGTATGGATTAGCTACAGCCGCCTTCATCATGAGAATGATGTTTATTCAATCTATTTAGTTTACGGTCTCAAATACAGAAAATTTGAATAAGGCAATGGAGTCTGTTACTAGAGTGACAGGCTTTAGTTGCATGGAAAAACTATCTTCAGACTGTCTTTTTGAGGAACGAGTCCCTAATGGGTACTTTGTTTTAAGATCTTGACTCTGTTTAGTACAAGATTTGCTTGCTCGATGCCTGTATCAACTTTCTCAAATTTCAAACTGTCCACCTCCCTGAAGAACCTGTAGGCGGGCTCTACGTACATTGCTTACCCTAAAGCTCCTAAAAACAATTCTAGGTCTTTTATATCAAGGCTTTCAGGATAATTTGAACAAGTACACAAACTAATTCTCAAGAATTCTATAACGCTTGTATTGGAACGGAGAGGGGGGGATTCGAACCCCCGATGAACCGAAGCCCATAATAGATTTCGAGTCGGT
>JBCDFI010000102.1:0-12886 GCA_039178155.1 Cyanobacteria bacterium P01_H01_bin.105 | reverse complement strand
CGTAGATGTTGATTGTCATCGTCCTTGGCAATCTGTAACCCTACTCCCAGCAATTCTCCAGAGGTGTTGGTCTGTAAACTCTGATATTGCTCGGGAGGCAAAAAGCGAGTGTATGGGTCATCTAGCTTTTGCAATATTGCCTGGGCTTCTTTGTAGGCATCGTCCCAGGTATTTAGTGAATGTTTGAGCGCCTTTTCACGGACAAACCACCAGTTTTGATGGTTGAAAGTGTTATCTAAATAAGCCCGATTGACGATCCGCCAGACTTCCATCACCAGCTTCTGTTGCTCTGTAAAAGCAAATGCTGGTGACTGCGTAAACCCAAAATTCAAGACCGTTACGATAACTACCGCACAGACGCATCTTAAAAGAACTACGCGTAGCAGCCCAATTTTTCTCATTCTTGCCACAGCTCACACAACACCTTTGCTTTGCTCAACTAAAAAGATTAAGAAGGAAATTCTTCGTCAAGCTACCAGGACAAACTGCCCTTTTTAGCCAGCATAACGGCTTCCTCAGAATACTGTGATCCTCTCACCACCTACGACCTGAATTCGTAAGTGTTTTTGCTTTTCGACATAAAGTTAAGTTTTGTAACCAGCTCTCAGTAAGATGTCAATCACTTTTGAGCTTGTCTAAGCGACAGGTTGCTCTTTTCAATCGACTCTCCTATGGGCGATCACGCCGTTTGTTTCAGATTGACTGGCCCTGTTGAAGTTTGAAGATAGCCAGTTTCTCAAGGTCGGTTGTGTTACATTTTTTAGTAACGGCATAGATCTATTTTTATATCCGCGCTTCATGTTTACTAAGCAAGTCACCGACTCTAAAGCCTATCAGTGGTTTAATGAGCGTCTTGAGATTCAGGCTCTCGCTGATGATATTTCCAGTAAGTATGTACCGCCCCATGTCAATATCTTCTATTGCCTTGGTGGTATTACTCTAGTCTGCTTCATAATCCAGTTTGCTACTGGATTCGCAATGACCTTCTACTACAAGCCAACTGTTGTAGAGGCGTTCAGTTCGGTTCAGTATTTAATGACTGACGTTAGTTTTGGTTGGTTAATTCGCTCTATTCATCGCTGGTCTGCCAGCATGATGGTGCTAATGATGATTCTCCACGTCTTTCGGGTTTACCTTACCGGTGGGTTTAAGAACCCCCGTGAGTTGACCTGGCTGACCGGTGTCATCATGGCCGTTGTTACCGTTTCATTTGGAGTCACAGGCTACTCCTTGCCTTGGGACCAGGTTGGCTACTGGGCTGTGAAAATCGTATCTGGTGTGCCCAGTGCTATTCCTGTTGTAGGCGGGTTAATGGTTGAGTTTATTCGGGGTGGTGAGAGCGTTGGTCAGGCTACGTTGACTCGCTTCTACAGTCTGCACACATTTGTGCTGCCTTGGCTGATGGCTGTGTTTATGTTGACTCACTTCTTGATGATTCGTAAGCAAGGTATTTCCGGTCCTTTGTAAAAGCTGGTAAGAGCCAGACTTGGCTTAGTCTTTTTGTAAGCTCTGAGGTTGGTTTTGGGCTGTGGTCAAATATTTTGGTTCATTGCTCAAGGCTACCGTTAGAGTTTTTTCAAGGTTAAGCTGTTCTTACTAGGTCATATCATTCTGTTGAAAGGTTAATTAGGAGACGATTTGAGTTATGGCAACGATTAAGAAGCCTGACCTCAGTGATCCTCAACTTAGAGAGAAGCTGAAGCAAGGCATGGGTCACAACTATTATGGTGAGCCTGCTTGGCCTAATGATTTGCTGTATATCTTCCCTGTGGTCATCCTGGGAAGTATTGCATGCTGTGTAGCACTTGCAGTTCTTGATCCTGCCTTGGTAGGCGAGCCTGCTAACCCATTCGCTACGCCCCTTGAGATTCTTCCTGAGTGGTATCTCTACCCAGCGTTTCAAATTCTTCGCGTCGTACCTAACAAGCTTTTAGGGATTGCTCTACAGACTGCTATTCCCCTGGGTCTGATGCTGATTCCGTTTATTGAAAGTGTGAATAAGTTTCAGAATCCTTTCCGTCGCCCGGTTGCGACTGCAGTATTTTTGTTTGGTACTCTAGCTACTCTGTGGTTGGGGATTGGTGCTGCGCTTCCTATTGACAAGTCCTTGACTCTAGGCCTTTTCTAGATATTGACTACTCTGTCTTAGGTTATTTAGCATTAGCTTCTTGAATGTTCGTTTTGTGCAAGCGAATTTTCAAGAAGCTTTTTAATGTGTCAAGATACGGCTAGGACATCTACTCCTCTGGACCTATTTATCGATTTTCAGTTGATTTCGGGCAAACTATTGGTGCGAACGTGCCGGTTAGTCGGACATGTTAAAGCAAGATCAGTTAATAGTTCAAAGTAAGTTAGAAGATTTAACTCAAGTACAGCAGTGGTTTGATCGTTTTTGTTCGGCATCGCACCTGCCCTGGCTTGAGTCGGTTTTTGACCAAGTAAATTTGGCTTTGGCGGAAGGGTTTACTAATGCCGTTAGGCATGCGCATGCCCATTTGCCAACCGATACTCCTATTGAAATAGATCTATTTCTTTGGCAAGAAAAATTAGAAGTGCAGGTATGGGACAGAGGTGAGCCTTTTGATCCTAATAAGTTGACAGAGCCGGAGCCAGGAACGCTTAAAGTAGGCGGCTATGGGTGGTTTCTCATGCGGCGATTGGCTGATAGTGTCAACTATGAACGTAGCGATTCGGGACAAAACTGTCTTCGTATTGTGAAATGTTCAACGACATCATAGAGGGGATATCCAATCTGCTTAATGATGTCGAATGTCCCTAGAATTCATAGGGCTCAGCATATTTGCTTTGCCTGTTTAGTGAAGGATGGGCATCCTTAGTACTATATAAGGCTGGCATACAAAACTGGAGCGTTGCAGATGCCATTAGCTCGTGGCGCATGGGCAAAAGATACGTTCGTTTTTATTGAAGTATTTGGTTGTGAAGGTGGGATTCAGTCGTACATCAAAGATGTTTTAACGGCTTATTCAGCGTTGAATACAGTAGCAGTAGCAGATGTTTTTTTGCTACGTGATCATCTCGATGACATCCCGTCTGAATTCATATCGCGCTTTAAATTTCATTGTTTTCAGTCAGGACACCCGATGTTTGATCGAGTGCGAATGACGTTGGCTTTAGGATTACATTTGTTACTGAAACGGCCTCGTTGCCTATTTTGTGGTCATATTAATTTAACGGTGATGGTGCGTCAGTTGGCGCGTTTCGCACGGGTGCCTTATACCGTACTTACGTATGGAAAAGAGGTTTGGTTTCCTCTCAAGCCAGCTGAAGGCATTGCTCTGCGGGCAGCCGATAATATTTGGACTATTAGCCGATACAGTCGTTTCCTAGCCTGTGAAGCAAATCAGCTAGAGGCTAAGCGGCTTGAGATTTTGCCTTGCGCGGTAGACGGTCAAGAGTTTACACCTGCGATCGCATCTCGTCGACTACAGCAGCACTATGGGCTAGAAAACGCACGGGTGCTGATGACTGTGGCCCGACTTTGGCGAGGGGACCCTTATAAGGGGGTTGACGTCACGATCCGAGCACTGCCTGCGATTGCGGATATCTATCCAAATGTGAAGTATTTAGTAATTGGTCGTGGGGATGACCAGCCGCGATTAGCTCAGTTAGCCAAAGATTTAGGTGTGGCCGAGCAAGTGGTCTTTGCTGGGTTTGTTTCCAATGAAGATCTAGTTGAGCATTATCGTCTTGCTGATGTATATGTCATGCCTTCCCAAGAAGGGTTTGGCATAGTTTACCTAGAAGCTATGGCCTGCGGAATTCCTGTGATTTCTGGCGATGATGATGGTTCCGCCGATCCGCTGCAAGATGGACGTTTGGGCTGGCGTGTGCCCTATCGTGATCCAAATGCTGTAGCAATGGCTTGTATAGAAGCGTTACAAGGAGACGATCGCCGTTGTGATGGCCCTTGGCTGCGGGAACAAACCTTAGCAAAGTTCAGCAAGACTGCGTTAACCCAACAACTAAAAGAGCTTTTAACCAAAGCTCCTGCAGCTAAACTAGGCGACCTTGACCCATCAGACAACAGTATCCAGACAAACTAGACCAGAGCATTGGGGTAGACGCTATAAAATATAGATCCAGCGCCATAGGAGGCGACAGCATGGCTCCCAACGGGTTTAGACAGTTACAGCTCAATTTTTCTGGCATGGGGTGTTGGTTTACCCTAGGCATTGGCTTCTTGCTGATGACAACCGTAGGTATCGGTTGGTTATTAAAGTCTTTGCTGGTCCTGATCGTACTTTTGCTGCTAATCCCGATCGTCTTAATTGTAGGTGTCCAATTTTGGCTTAAACGTAATCTAGTGGAAGGTCAGTGCCCTGCCTGCTCTCAGTCGCTAACTGGCTTCAAATCTATTCCGCTATCCTGTCCCAACTGCGGTGTCGCGCTACAGGCAAGTGACGGTAATTTTAGTAGAGTCGCTTCCGAAGGCACCATTGACGTCGATGTTATCAACGTTGACGCGGTTGATAACGATGATAACTCTGCAAATGTAACGGTTGTAGATGTAGATGTTTTGCCGCCTGCTGATTAGCAGTGAGCTTTTCTAGAGTGCTGCATTGAATAAAATGGCTCACCTGTAAGTAGGTGAGCCATTTTTAATGAGATCAACACGACTGCCTGCTAAATATCTGCTACTTCAGCTACTGCTGAACTGTCATCGTGAAAGGTGCGCCAGCACCATCCATATCACCGACATAGAGACGATATGCTCCTGTTTTGTACAATCCTCGAGATTGGATTGCACCTCCATCAAAATCATGGGCTAGGATGCACTCGCGTGAGTTGTCGGGGCCAACCATGAGGAGTGTGTAATCATTAGCGCCAGATACTTCAATAGATACTGAGGCAGCTGGCTGAGTAATGTTGAAAGAGTAATCAGGCTGTGCAGGCACAAAGCCGCAATCAGCGGATGTTTGACTGCCTCCGCTGGTGCCGCTAATTTCTGTGGCTGATTGACCATAAACAGCAGCAGTGGGTGCAGCGACAGCAGCAGCAATGAGAAGAGAAACGATGTTTTTTGTGGCAATATTTTTCATCGATAGCACCTCGGCAACTTATGGGGTAGCCTTACGAGAACACTAGGCTTTGGTCTGAATAACATCCCTGAGGAATGTATATCTCAATACTAGTGACAGGATACAGCTGATGCTGTTATATGTGTGCCAGTTTGCCAAAAATTAACAAGGTGGAATTTTCGTATGGCCTGTATTCTCTAAGTTAGACAGTTTATATGCTAGTGCCAGTCGCTGCATCTGGCTTAGCTAGACTATGTTAACTCCCTTTAGGGTGTTGGAAACACTAAGGTTGCTAGATGGCTCAGCAAATCATGAAGGCTCAAAACTCAATGGTGATTGTCCCCAAAGGGCGATCAGTTACCTTAGCCTGGAGACGCTTATTAGCCTGGAGTTTAGAAGTTAGCCTGGTGGCAATGGGGGCGGTGCTACCTTGGGCGGCTGGCCAGTATGTCCTGATGGCTGAGACATCTGCCATTTATCCTAATGAAGAAATATCCGAGAATCGCTCTGTTCAGGACTCTTTTGACTCGGACAGGGCAACTCTAAATCCTTTGGTGAACTACGCCCAGAATGGGTGGGCCTGGATTGCTCAAATACCTCCCTATCAGTTACATCGTACTGTTCCGAAACTGACAAATATTTTCTGGTCTGTCGCACTGATGGTGCCTGTGGCTGTGGCTGGGGGACAGCTTGTGCAGCTGTGGGTTACCGGACGCACATGGCCTAAGCGATGGCTAGGTGTACAAGTGATTTCAATGACTGGACAGCCACTGGGTTTATATCAGGTTGTGATTCGAGAAGTTGTGCGCTGGGGGATTCCCCTACTAGTTATTGGGGGGGGGACCCTGCTAACCAGTGTTTCATTTGGAGTGTGGACCCCCCTTGCAATCGGTCTTTTAGCTTTGGCTCAAGGGGGGACGGTGCTCACTTCTACTAAGCGTGCGCTACACGATCGGATTGCTAAGACCCAAGTCGTGATGGTGAGTGCCAATTATCTACCTGTTTCTAGCGAGACACTGCTATATTCCTTGCCACTAAATGGTGCTATCTCACCTCAGGACAGTGGTTTACAGGACAGCAGCGCGATTCGACTCTATGGTGAAATAGCCGATGATGAGGATGAGTGGTGGCTGACGGAGGCTGATGGGAATTTGACGTCGCTGGTTTTACCACCTCGCTCTATTCAAGACGGTGGCAGTTTGGTACTACCAACCCATCGTTCGGTGGGTAAAGTTGGGTGGTGGTTAGCTGTTGGAGTGGTGCTAGCGGGGGTGGTTGGCTTTGGGGTTGGGCGTATCTTCCAAGCTCCAGTTAGAAGACAAGCTGAAAACGATACTTTTTTGCGGATGGCTGAAGCATTGATGACCAGGACTCAGGCTGGTGGCGATTACAATGCGGCTATTTTGATGCTGGCTCAGGTTGATGACCCCCGTACTGTTCAATATTTGACTGATCTATTAAGTCAGGTTTCGCAACCAGAAACATTGGCGACGATTCAACAGGCTCTGGTTAGTCAGGGATTAGAGAGCTTACCGCCTCTGCTTGCTTTGAGTCATGTGCTTGAGCATGATCTACAGCAGACTCTCGATGTAGATACTCGATACGTGCTTCTAGAACAGCGCCATGTTGTGCAGGGTGCGATCGCAAAGCTGCTCACCGTTCACAGCGACGAGCTAACTGGTATACGTCTAGATCGGGTTAATTTAGGCCGCTATCAAGATACAGACCGTGCCTTTCGTCTAATTCAGCCGGGTTTATTGGCAGCGGGTACCAGCTGGCAAGGTGCAAATTTAAACCAGGCAAATCTGGCCAGGGCTAGTTTCTTTGATAAAGGGGCTGATGGCAAAGCTGATTCCTATGACGATATCATCAGTGATCTGAGCGGTGTGACTCTAGTGGCCGCTCGATTAGAACACTCTAATTTACAAGGCGCACAGTTAGCCGATGCGAATCTGAGACGCGCCGATTTGAGGGATGCCAATTTAGCCTATGGCAATTTAGACAGGGCACAGTTGACCAATGCTCGACTGATGCAGGTTAATGCGCCTCAAAGTCGATGGCAAGGAAGCAACTTAGTCGGTGCCGATCTGACCCAGGCAATTTTTAATGGAGCCGATTTGAGTCAGGCAAGACTCAATCGTATCGAGGCTGCTCACAGTAGCTGGAGAAAAGCGACGCTGACTCAGTCTGACTGGGTAGAAGCCAACTTAATAGGTGCCGATTTTGAGCAAGCCAACTTAAATGGTGCTGATTTTCAAGGAGCGCAGTTAGATAGTGTAAATTTTGCTCAGGCTGATTTGAGACAGGCCAACTTACAGGATGCTGATCTCAGACAGATAACGCTAACTAGCGCAAATTTAACAGGTGCTGATTTGGCAGGTGCTATTTTTGATGATGGCACTAGCGTTACGGGTAGTTTTATTACACCCAATACTCAATTAAGTACGGCTAATCGTTTCCAGGGAGTAAATTTTAGCCGCGTGCGCAACTTGGATGGTCGCCAGTTAAACTACATCTGTGCTCAAGGAGGCCTTCATCCCTCATGCCAAAAACTACTAAATGTTGAGTAGGTCATGCAACGGACGCGATTAAGCACCTTGGTAGAACAAGCCAGCCAACGCTTTAGCAAGTGGGTTTTTAACCCTTGGCGACGGATTTCTTTAACGGTTATCTGCTTATTGTTTGGTAATTTTTTTGCTACCGCTATTTCGGCTACGGCAGGCCAAACTGCAGAGATCGATATTTTAATTGCTGCTATTCTTGTCGCCATGGTCGAACTCATTAGCTGGTTACATCATCGTTCTCGCGTCAGCGATCAGCGTACGATGCTGCCTGAAATGCTCAATTCATTTAAGCTTGGCATGGTTTATGGTCTGTTTGTGGAGGCCTTTAAGCTCGGTAGTTAAGCTCATGGAGTCAATGGCTTGGATCAGCTGGGCAGCATTGTTTTGGATTGCTTGCCAGTTGTGATGACGGACATGATCGGATTCAAACAAACCACTAGAAATACCTACTGCTGTTGCGCCAGCGGTCAATAGGTCAATCGCATTCTCAGTATTTACACCTCCCGAAGGAATCAACGGAATATGTCCGAGGGGGCCCTGTAAACATTCAAGATACGTAGCGCCTCCAAATGCTTTAATTGGAAAAACTTTTACACTGGTAGCCCCTGCTTCCCACGCGGTGAGTATTTCAGTTGGAGTCATGGCCCCGGCTATCGTGGGAATATGAACGGTCCGACCGTGGTTGAGCAAAGCTAGCGAAGTGTGAGGGCTAAAGCAGAACTGGGCACCGGTTGCGATCGCAATCCGCAGATCCTCTTCCAATAAAATGGTCCCAACACCTACCGTGCAATCGGGTAAAGCTTGCTGAATAGCCTGCAAGAGAGCGACAGGCTGATAGCTATTCCACGTCACTTCAAGTAAGTGGATGCCGCCTGCTGCTGCCGCCAAGGCCATATTCAATCCGCTTTCCACTGTCTCAGCTCGAATAACAGCAATAACTTTATGGATTCGTAGCGTATGTAACCAGCGCTCTTGATATTCAGTGGGCTGTTGTAAGTTTAGAGGAGCTAGATGTAATGCTGTCATAACCCGAAAGGAACCTAGTGCTACGCCCATTTTGCAGGCGTCCATCATATCTGGTGACAGCTCTTAGGCTTTTAGACCAATTTGCAACCTAGAAATTATTACTTTTGTAAATTCGACTAACAATTGCTCAATTCATGTAAAGAAAAAAATAGCATCTAAAAAAAACAAAAGCCGTAGGAATTTCCTACGGCTTAAGCATCAAACTCTTTAGGAGTCAGGCTAAGAAACGCATGTCAATGGTCTAGGCAATGCTAGCCATATTGACATTGTTGTCGATTAGGAGTCGCTGTAGCTCATCAGAGTCAACTGTTTCCTTGTCGACCAGCATGTCGGCTAGCTGGTCAAGAACATTGCGATTTTCAACCAAGACATGCTTAGCACGGCTGTAGGCTACATCCACAAGACCCCGAACCTCTGAGTCAATGACAGAGGCTGTTTCCTCAGAAAAGTCACGCTCAGTCGCGATGTCGCGGCCCAGGAAGGGATTACCCTGCTGACGACCCAAGGCTACTGGGCCCAGCTTTTCGCTCATACCAAACCGAGTCACCATTTGACGAGCTACTCTAGCCACTTGCTGTAGATCGTTAGAGGCCCCTGTAGTGACTTCCTCATCACCAAAGACGATTTCCTCTGCCAAACGACCGCCCAGGGCTACTGCCATCTGGTTCTTTAGATAAGAACGAGAGTAAAGACCAGACTCCAGACGCTCCTCACTCGGTGTAAACCAGGTTAGACCACCCGCTTGACCACGAGGAATAATGCTGATTTTTTGAACCGGATCGTAATCTGGCATCAGCGCACCCACGAGCGCATGACCTGCTTCATGATAGGCAACTAGGGACTTGCGCTTTTCGCTCATTACCCGGTCTTTTTTCTCAGGACCTGCCAAGACACGATCAATCGCATCATTAACCTCGTCCATAGAGATTTCGGTCAGGTTACGACGCGCTGCCAAAATAGCGGCTTCATTGAGTAAGTTAGAGAGATCCGCGCCCGTGAAGCCAGGTGTACGTCGAGCAATTTTTTCTAGGTCGACGTCTTTGCTAAAGGTTTTGCCACGGGAGTGAACTTTTAGAATCTCTAGACGACCTGAATAATCGGGACGGTCAACCACTACCTGACGGTCAAAACGACCAGGACGTAACAATGCAGCATCTAATACATCAGGTCGGTTAGTCGCCGCAATAATGATGATGCCTGTGTTACCTTCAAACCCGTCCATCTCAGTTAGTAGCTGGTTAAGCGTTTGCTCACGCTCATCGTTACCGCCACCAAGACCAGCACCCCGCTGACGACCAACGGCGTCAATCTCATCGATAAATACAATACAAGGAGCATTAGTTTTAGCTTGCTCGAACAGGTCGCGAACGCGAGACGCACCGACACCGACGAACATCTCTACAAACTCAGAACCAGAGATAGAGAAAAAGGGTACGCCAGCTTCACCAGCAACGGCCTTAGCTAGCAATGTTTTACCGGTACCTGGAGGGCCAACTAGCAATACGCCCTTGGGAATTTTTGCTCCAACGGCGGTAAAGCGATCGGCGTTCTTTAAGAAGTCGACTACCTCAGTTAGCTCTAGTTTGGCCTGGTCAATACCAGCCACATCGCCAAATGTAACCTGGGTTTGGGGCTCCATTTGCACACGAGCCTTTGACTTACCAAAGTTCATGGCTTGGCTGCCGGGGCCATTTTGAGCCCGTCGTAGTACAAAGAACAGCACCACTAGCAGCAATATAGGAATCAGTAGTGTGCTGAGTACCTGCAGTAACCGATTCTCTTCGGCCTGACGCTGTACTTCGATATCCACAGAGTTTTCAGTCAGGATATCAACTAAACCGGGGTCGCTGGGTAAGTTGACAACAATCCGACGCTCTTCACCAGTGGGGTCTGGGAACCGAGCTTGGGTGCGGTCGGCGCTAATGTAAACCTTTTCAATAGAGCCGTTTTCAACTTGATTGATAAAACGACTGTAGCGCCATGCCTCGGTTTCAATTCGAGGTTGTTCAAAGAATGCGGTAGCTAGGGCGATGACGACAACTACCAATAATACGTAGAGTCCTGCGTTTCTCCAGCGCTTATTCACAGGGAGTAAGCCTCCTAAAGTTTTTAATTGTCAGCGGTTTCAGCGAGCTTGCCTATGCCAATCTGAGATTTATTAACTTATGTTAACGCATTTCAGGATTCTGCATGGCCTACTCCGCTCAGCAGTTGTGCTCGCACCTCGAAGGACTGTCAAACATCTGCCTGAGGACAGTTAGACCTTCATGGGTAGAACTATAGTTTAGTTTAATATTCCCAAGCAGAACTGTGTGAATTGGCATTAGCGTTACCACACAGTTGCTGTAGGTCAAGCATTCAAACTGCTTGACGACATCGAAGGTCCAAGGGATGTCGTTGATGGCCTGACCACCTAAGCTATCGAGTAACCGGGCTCGGATGATGCCTGGTAGCAAACCGGACGAGAGAGGGGGAGTCCACCAGCGGCCATCAACATAGCCCCAAAGGTTACCTGTGCTAGTTTCTAGCCATTCTCCAGTCGAGGTCACTAAAATGGCGTCGCGAGCCTGGTGGGCTTTGGCGGCCTGCATCGCTAACCAGCAAGGTAGATAGTTGCCGGTTTTGTGGCCAGGTAGACTGCGTTGGTATTCGGGCCCTCTCGCAACCCAGGCGGTTATGCCTTCGGTTTGTTGTTGTTTAAGGTTGGTGGGTAATGGACGACCTGTAATCAGCTCACGACCATCGGCAAGGATAGAGAGCCTTAATACAGGGTATTGGATGAGCAAGGCCTGACAGCCTTGAGTAATACGTTTCCAGTCAGGACATGGCCAGTCAAACGTTTGCAGGGACTTTGTGATGCGATCGCAGTGCTTAGACCAGGCCGTTAAAGGATGTTCCAGGCTGCTTTCATAAACTCGCACTGTTGTAAATACACTCGCCCCATAGGCTAAGGCAGGATTATTCGCAGCAATCGATATGGAGTCATGCTCATAAAGTTGTCCTGCAAACCAATAGCTCATGTACTGCCTACCCTTTGAAAGATACGAAACTCACTGATGGTTCAGGCAGTTCAAACCTGAGTGCCAAAGCGTGCTCCGATCCTAGAAGATAAAGACAAGGATCAAGCTCTAGGCGGTAATAGCGAATGCAAAAATCAACGGTTCAGCTTAACCATTATGAGGCGGCCTACTTAGAGTTTGGCGTTCAGGAGTTTGGCGTTCAGAACAAGCCTGTGTTGCTATTTCTCCACGGCTTTTTGGGAGAAAGCAGTCTGTGGTGTTCACTAATAGAAAGGCTAGCGGATCGCTATCGCTGTATTGCGTTGGACCTGCTTGGGTTTGGCGGCTCCTCAAAGCCTAAGCTGAAATATACCATCTGGCATCAAACCACTTTTCTGAGGGAGTTTATTGTTGCTTTAGGGCTAACCGATATCACATTAATTGGTCATTCTTATGGCGGTTGGACCAGCTCTGCCTTTGCGATTGAGCAGGTTAATTCATCAGTGCTGAGTAATCTGGTCCTAATTGCGCCAGCCGGAATTCGGGATGACAGTTTTGTGGGGCGCTACAACTATATGCGGCCAATTTTGTGGGAGACCCCTGTTGTGGATTGGGTGTTGACCGGACTAAGGCCTCTGGCAAATATTACGGGCCAGCAGAAAACCTATGAACAGGTGGCGATGGCTCGGCGAGAATTTGGCCAGCAGCCGGTGGCTAAGTCTTTTATTGTCGACCGGCTGCGACCGGAGGACGCGATCGATACGGTGGAGCAGGACATTCATAAAATTTCTGTACCTACCCTAGTAATTGCAGGGGGCCAAGACACGACAATTCCTTTGTGGCATTGTGAAACCTATGGCCAAGATGTGCCGGGTGCCAGGTTTGAGGTGCTGCCTGAGGCGGATCATGATTTGATTCGTACAGAGTGCGATCGCATTGCTAGCCTGATTAAATCATTCGTAAATCACTCATCAAATGTCTAACCAATACCCTCAATCATAGGATGGAAAAAGAAGGCTAGACCCACAATGGTATAAGTTGCCAGCAATAGCGTCCCCTCTAACCAGTTTGAACTGCCGTCGCTGCTGATGGAGTTGGCAATCAAAATCGATACGGCTACGGCGATGAGCTGGAAATTATTAAAGTCTAGGTCCATTGGTTGACCCATAAGCCATCCAGCAATTACCAGGACCGGTGCAACGAATAAGGCAATCTGCATACTGGAGCCCACCGCTACAGACACCGACAGATCCATCTT
>JBCDFI010000101.1:0-12948 GCA_039178155.1 Cyanobacteria bacterium P01_H01_bin.105 | reverse complement strand
TGTTAGGGTGCGGTTGTAGGCACCGCTGCGGGCGATTCCGGCCTGGAATAGGTCGCTATGGGCCAGCAGGTTGGCAGCGGTAAATGCGCCGTAGGAATGGCCACCGATGGCTAAACGGTTGCGATCGCTAACGCCGCGCTCTGCTAAATACGTTACAGCGGCTTCAGCACTAGACACTAGCTGCTCAATATAGGTATCGTTGGGTTCGGTTTCTCCCTCACCAATAATTGGCATCGTCGGACCGCTCAGCACGGCATATCCTTGGGTCAATAAAAACAAAACTGAACTGCGGGTCGGTCGGGTAAAGGTATATTCTGAGCGAGTATTTTGGCTAGCTACGTCGCGATCTTTAAACTCTCTCGGATAGACCCAAAAGACGGTAGGTAGAGGACCATCGGTGGCAGAATTGTGTCCTGGTGGCAAATATAGAGTGGCGGTAAGCGTGACCCCATCTTCACGGGGATAACGCACAATCTCTTTTTGCACATCAGCATACCAGGCCAACGGATCTGCAAATCTTGTTAGCGGCGTTCTTTCACCTGTGGCAAGAGTGATCTGATCGTAGTTACCAGGGCTAGCGGGTGATTCTGTACGAACGACTAATGTTTCGGCATTGTTATCTAGCAGTCGGGTGACTCGACTAAATGTTTCCCCTTGGGATTGCCATAGGCGTTCTGTTTCCAGACTGGCGAGATCGAGCCTGTCTAAAAACGGAAAAACTCCCTCTGGTGAGGCTCCACCTCCATTGAGATAGATACTCTTGCCATCGTCGCTGAGCATGAGAACTGAACGACCATAGGGGCCAGGTGTTGTTACCGGACTGCCCGGATTAGCATAGGCGTCTTGAAAGTCTCGTTCATCAAATAAAACGGGCTTAGTCTCAGGGGTTTGAGGGTTAATTCCCCAGTTTTTTAGCTGACGGCTGTCGTACCAGGCCTCCGTCACCATGGCAAATGTGTCGTGACTCCAGGTGACTCCACGAAACCGTAATGTGGAGCGCCATAGTTCGGTTGGTTGGCTATCAAAAGGGGCCGCCAGAGTATACAAACCATCACGGTAGTCGGCCTGGGTAGAGGCATCACCACCATCTAGGGCCTCTGCCCAGTAAAGGGTGGCAGGCTGATCGGTGCGCCAACCAATACTACGTTTGCCCTGACGTACCGAATCGAAGGTCAGGGGTACGTCATCGGCCAGGGGTAAGTCCACCAGCTCATGGATAACCTTGCCTTGGCGGTTGAGCACCTCATAACGAACGGGAAAGCGCCCTAGGGGCACCTGATAGGAAAAGGGCCGGTGAATGGTGGACCGCAGCAACCATTCACCATCCGGCGACACGGTTACATTACGAATTAAGCTGGGGTCATCTAGGAGAGTCATCTCTCCATCTAAATCAATATGGGCTAGCTGAGCCGAAAAATAGTACTCGAATAGGGATTCGTCATAGGGACTCTGCAGCAGATTTGTGTAGGTGCGGGTGGGAGCTACGCGTCCCTGACTGGTTTCAATCACGGGACCAGTGGGTGTTGTTGGCTCTGCTGGTGGTGCGCCTATCCCTTGGGGCCGGACTTTGCAAATAAGGCCTGCGTCACCCGGCAGCCAATGACATGGGCTGTTGTATACCCCATTCAGAATGGGACCTGCTAGCGGTTTGGCCTTGGCCTCGACTAAATCTAATACCCACGGCTCAATACCATCGGCCTGGGTCAGGGTAAAGGCCAGATAGCGGCTATCGTAGGACCAGCGCAAGTTACGGATACGCGCACCCGCTGGCAAGTAAATGGGGGTGCCGTCTGGAGCACCCAATGGACGGATAGTGATGCCTTTGTAGGAGGCTTCTTGAGCGGGTCCCCAAGTGTTGGGGTTGAGTTTGATGCCTGCGATCGCAACCTGAGGTTCCGCCAGTTCTGCAATCGGCGGCAATGACCGGCGCTCAAACTCCACTAACCACTGATTATCAGGCGAAATGGATACTACTGGCAGGCGATCCGCATCTAGCATCGACGCAATTGGCGGCGGCGGATTTTGCCAGGTGGATTGGGACGGATCGGGTTGAGCAGCAGCGGGCGATGTCATAAGGCTTAAGGTGAGCAGCAACGACAAGCGACGGAACATTGTGCAGTGGAGAATAGAGACAGCATTCATAGTAAACGATGTCACTGGAAATCCGTCGGTTCGTCCTAACCGTAACGCTGTCTGGCAGTCAGAATTCAGAACTCAACCTTAAAAACTATCGACGTGTTCGTTACAGAAAAGAAAACTCTCCTAAAAAGAGTAGTTTCTTAGGAGAGCCGGTCTGGAAATTTCTTTTAGAAAGCAGGCAATGACGGTAGCGGCTCTCCTAGCCACTTCTGGGAAAAGTCATCAAGCTCACCGCCCAGACGCTTGTGATATACAAACGTGTTAACCCACTGTAACAAATCCATCTCACCACGGCGTAAGCCAATGTGGGCTGGGGATTCTTTGATAATAAACTTGCTTTCAACATTCTTGTCAGGATTGTTCTTAGCCAATTCTGAGGCGACCACATTGCCTGTCGCAATCATATCCACCTGCCCAGAAACCAGTGAAGATGCAGTAAGGCTGTTATCAGCAAAACGCTCTATCTGTACATCATCACCCACGGCATCAGTTAGCTCTAGATCCTCTAGAGTTCCTTGGGTTACCCCCACTTTATAACCGCCAAGATCCCCAAAACTTCCGACATTGGTAAGATCCGACGAACCGTAAATCCCCGAGAAAAATGGAGCGTAAGGAATTGAAAAGAAAATAGATTTAGCTCGCTCAGGATTAGCACCCATGCTGGAGATGACTAGATCTACTTTGTTAGTTTGTAGAAAGGGAATACGGTTGTCGCTGGTAACTGGCACCAGCTCTAACTCCACACCCAAATCTTCGGCAATTAAGTTAGCAACATCAATATCGTAACCTTCCAAATTACCGCTAGCATCCACAGAGCCAAAAGGAGCAAAATCCTGGGGAACTGCAATCTTAATAGTGCCTGTTTCAATAATTTGGTCTAGGCTCGAAACACCGGCAGCGGCATCCTGAGCCGTTACACTGGGAGAGTTTCCACCATTAGCGCAAGCTACAGCAACTAATGAAAACACACAGGCGATCACGGCAATAGAAATGGTTTGCAGCCATCGTTTTGGGATAGAAAAACCCATAGTCAAATCCTCACTCACATCCTTATAGGGCCGAACGTATAGGGCCAACAAGGAAATTTACGCTAAACCAACCGTAGCAGGCTGATTATGAGGAACTGTATCTTACATTACACTGCTACCTCAGTAAGCTAATGATTTCTCTAATTTTTTACTGGCAATAGATATTGGAAAACAGATAGCAAAGTAAACAATTGCCGTTACTAGATATACAAAAAAGGGATCAAAAGTTACATTTGTGATGTTAGTAGCTGAGCGAGCTAATTCTACAAACCCAATGGCTGAGGCCAGGGAAGTACCTTTAATCACTTGAGCTAGAAAGCCCACAGTAGGAGCAATAGAAAGACGCAATGCCTGGGGTAAAATTACCAGCCCAAGCTGTTGAAAATAGTTCATACTCAATGCCTTTGCTGATTCCCACTGCCCTGTAGGAATTGACTCAACAGCACCTCGCCAAATGTCTCCGAGAAAGGCACTCGTAAATGTGGTCAAGGCCAGTGTTGCTGACATCCACGGGCTAATTTCAATCCCTAAAATGCTAATACCAAAGAATGCCAACAGAAATTGAATTAACAGTGGAGTGCCTTGGACAATCTCCAGGTAGCCCCAGCTAAGGTACTTCAGAGGGCGAAAGGGGGAAATCCTCATGAGCATTAGGAGAAAACCGGCTAAGCCGCCACAGATAAAGGCAATAGAAGACAGTAGCAAAGTCCACCGGGCAGCCCACAGTAAAGCAAAGATAATATCTAAGTGGCTAAAATCTCTCATGCGATCTCTCAGATATAGCGGGTAAACGTAAATAGACGACGATGACACAGCTGGGCCAACAGCTTAAAGCCTAAGGCTAGAACTACATAGATCAGAGCTAGGGTAATATAAACTTCAAAGTCACGGAAGGTGCGCGATCGCAAAAAATTTCCCGTAAACGTCAGCTCCTTAGCTGAGATTTGAGAGACTACGCTAGTCAGCAATAACAGCAATACCATCTGGCTCGTCAGTGCCGGATAAATGTTAGCAATGGCTGGTTTGAGCACCACTAGACGAAATACCTGACGACGGTTTAACCCTAGGGACATCCCCGCTTCAATTTGACTTTGATCGATGGACTGAATTCCGGCTCGGATGATCTCGATGGCATAGGCTCCAAAATTAATGGTAAGTGCCAGCAGAGCTGCCTGAGTACTGCCCAGACGCGGTCCTAAACTAGAAATACCAAAGAAGATAAACAGCAGCTGCACTAGAAAGGGCGTATTACGAATAGCCTCGACATAGGCCGTCGCAACCAGCCCCAAATATCGATTGCCTGAGGTGCGACACAAAGCCCCCACAATACCAACCAGTAGTCCCAAAAGAATCGCAAGCGCTGCCAGCTGCAGGGTCAGTCCCACCCCTTCAAGCAACAGATCCCAATTGTCCCAAATAACTTGAAACTGAAATCGATAGGCCATTTGCCCCCCTTAATGCCGCCCCTTGAATGTCTCCATCATCACCTAACAGAACGAGCTCATTTCTCGGTATTTTAGGCATACCTGCGGCAATAAACTGTTCATAGAAGGTGTAATGCCTAATTCACCACAACAGTTTTGACATATCCTTCCAATTCGGGGCTAAACCGCGCAATAAAACCACCATCGGCTCCATACAGCTCAATCGGTAGCTGGGTACGCTTGCCAATGTTAATCACTTCTTGAAGCAGCTCATTTACGTCTACAATCATCTGAGCTGAGGCCGGTACGCTGGTCCGATTAGTAGGATCCGCAATCGAGAAATCTGCCAGGGCATCATAGTTTTGAGCCAGCGAGAGTTGTACGGTTCCTCCCTTCATTCCAAACTGACAAAATGTGGGCTTACAAATACGAGCAAAGTTCTCTTTGGCCTTTTCAAATCGAAGCGCTAAGCGTAAATTTTCCTGGGCATTAGACAGGGCTGGCTCGTAGACTTTTAGCAGCTTTTGACTATCGGCAGAGCGCGATGTGTCAGCTGGAACTGCTTTAATCTGGGTAATGGCATCCCGCCAGCTCAGCATGGCTAGAGTCCACTGCTCCTCCGATTCATATTGACGGGACGTGGCTGCATGACGGACCGCTTCATTGTAAAACTGGTCAGCCGCCTGCTCCTGTTGATAGCGGGTGCGAACCTTAGCCAAATCGGTCTCGTATTTGGGTAACAACTTACGCGCCTCCCCGTGGGCCATCGTCCCTTGGGGAATTTGTTTAATTTGTTTAACAGAGGTATCCCAAGACTCCAGTGCTGTTTTCCAAGCAGACAGCGTGTTGGCAATTTCAGCCTGATCCTTGGCCAACGATGCGGTCAACTGAGCCTGATTTAGGTTTTCCTCCGCGTTCTGTTCTGCCGAAACTCGCCCTTCAATCGTAGATAAATTGTTCCGATATTCCTGTAGCTTGGGCGCAACAAAAGCAGCATGGATGGGAGTTCCCGTCGGGATCTCCTCTAGCTGAGCAATGGTCCCCCGCCAGCGCTCAGCGATGCTCTCCCACTGGGCAATAGGATGGGGTGGATTTTGACTCTCATTGGCAGCAATCAGCGCATTTTCTTGGGCGGCTGCCACTGCATTCAGGAGGTCAGCTTCTTGCTGATAGTCAGCCAGCAGATCCTGGGCTTCGCCGCGATACTGCGACCATGGCGGAATTGGCTTGAGGGTATTAACTGCAGTGTTGAGCTGTTCGCTCATGTCCAGAACAGTTTGGGGAGTTGGCTGATCTTGAAGGGCAATTAAAGCCGCATCTCCTAGGGCCTGGGCTCTTTGAATGCGATCGCATCCCCCAATTACACAGGGACGACTGAGTCCGTACCCTAACGTCCCAAACACAGCCACAACTCCAATCCCTGCCGCTATCAAACCAGGGCCAATAGCCTGTTTTCTACTGAAACCGGTTTCAACTGGGTCGTCATAGCCCAATGAAACCGGCTCTACCATCTCCTCTGAGTTCTCCGGAGTCTGAGCATAAAAGCCATCTAAATTGAGCAGCTCATCGACAGATGGCTCCTCTAAAGATTCCTGATCAGACTGAAATTCTTCACTGAGTGATATGTCTTCTCCAAATAAAAGTTCTTCATTAGATAAAAATTCTTGCTCTGATAGATCGCCTGTGACCTCGTCGTCACCATCATCGCCAAATAAACTATCAGGGGCAACGTCCGGCTGATGAGTTAACAGAGGCTCAAATGCCTGATCATCCAACGCTACATCATCTAAAAAAATTGGGCCTGAACTATCCTGTAATAGCCAATTAAATCGATGCACCGCAATGGGTTTCGACATGGCTTGTTGCTTTAGGTAAACCTTAATGGGAATCGGCTCCCCCGCAGCCCCCAAATGCTCTGCCTCTATGGGCAAGCCATCAATCTCCAACCGATGGCGAATCAATGTTTCCACCTGAGCAAACACGTAGTTGACAGGCACTGTCTCCACATCAGGGCCTTCCACCAACACCATGACCTTGCCTCGGCTGACAGCACACTGTACTGCAACATCCTCAGGTACCTCCGGCGCTCGACTTAAATCGTAGGTTAGATCAGCCGATAGGCGACTTAGGGTAAACGCCGACGCTAGACTCATGCTCTACGCCTCCACAAAGTTAACCAGCAGGGCGAGTGCCCCGATAAACTACTGCTCATAACGAATGCACCATGCAATCATTAGCTTTAACCCTTAGCTTACCCATAGAGTTTTCTTGGGGTTAATGGGTCCAAGGGGTATCAAAGCTATTGAATAGTGGCCTATTGTTTACGTTTTCGCAAGCCCTTTTTTTCTTGTTCAGCATCCATTTGCACAATCCCAATAACATTCATAGCCAGTTAATAGGTAACTCACAGTTATCCCATCGTTAACTCCACAGCTCAGTCCCCTTTAGTGGAGGTAGTTTTATCCAGCTAGATTAACCAATGAACGTCCTAATCGTTGAAGACGAAATTGACATTGCTGAACTCATTCAGCTGTATTTGACAAATGAAAACTTCACAACCGAAATCTGCACCAGTGGCACCGACGCCCTGGAAAGATTCCCTATTTTTCAGCCAGACTTAATCATCCTAGACTTAATGATTCCAGGCTTAGACGGTCTAGAAGTCTGCGCTCGCATTCGTCAGCAGCCCGACAAAAAAGATCCGTATATATTGATGTTGACGGCTAAAGGCGAGGAACTAGATCGCATCATCGGTCTCTCAACCGGAGCTGATGACTATATGGTTAAACCGTTTAGTCCCCGTGAGCTAGTTGCTCGGGTCCGGGCCCTCCTACGACGCAGCCTGCGGGGTTTAGCCCCTAGCCAAACCTATCGGACTGTTCACTTTACCATCGACTTTGACCAGCGCTCCGCTCAATACCAGGCTCCAGAGAAAAGCTCAACGAGCATTCCCCTAGACCTGACCCCGTTAGAATTTGACTTACTAGCCACTTTTTTGAGCTACCCTGGACGCGTTTGGAACCGACCACAGCTCATCGAAAAGCTTTGGGGGGACAACTTTTTTGGAGATGAACGAGTCGTCGATACCCACATTGCTCGTCTACGCAAAAAAATTGAACCTAATCCTACCCAGCCTACCTTTATCAAAACTGTTGTCGGCGTTGGCTATCGGTTTGAAGATGAGCGGTCGGAATAGTCGAAATAAAGTTAGGACTGTGGACTGAGCCACCAAAACTTACGATAAGCAAGCTCCGTCAGCCGCCGCTTACATCATAGATATGGCCAAAGTTCCGCCAAATATCAGCCTACGGACCCGAATGCTTCTGTCCCACTTGATTGTCATGGCAGTGGCGATTATTGCCCTAGCCGGGGTCAGTCGTTTATCTACGCCACGCTATTTTGTCATTACCCTAGAGCAACTAGAAGGTCGGGGTATTCGTATTCAGCAAATGCGTGGACAAATCTTAGAAGGATTTACCGATGCCTGGGCTCGGGGGATGATCTGGTCAGTCCTTTTGGGGGGTGGGGCCGCTGGCGGCATCAGCTATCTACTCTCACGGCGGATCATTCGTCCCCTTAGCCGTGTAGAGCAGATTACCCAGCGCTTTGCAGCCGGAGATTGGGCAGCCCGTGTGCCCCCATCGGACATTCCGGAACTGCATCAGCTTGGCCATAGTTTCAATCGCATGGCTAGCGAGCTAGAACGAGTAGAACAGCAGCGACGTGATCTTGTTAGTGACCTCTCCCATGAACTCCGGACACCGCTGACCATCATCCGTGGCTATCTTGAAGCGCTAACGGATCAAAAATTGCCCGCAGGCCCTGAAACCTATGAACGTTTAATTCGTGAAACTCAACGTTTGCAGCGTTTGGTCGAAGATTTACAAGAGCTTTCTAAGCTAGAGGCAGGCTATTTGCCAATTCAGCAACAGGCCCTAAACCTGTCATCTATGATTCAGCAAGTTACTCAGCGCTTTCAGGATCAGCAGCTGGATGCAAAAAATCCGCATATTGTCGTAGAGACAGCTCCTGATTTGCCTGCCGCTGAAGCCGATCCTGCCCGTACCGAACAAATTTTAATCAACCTGCTGGGCAACGCTCTTCATTATACAGACACTGGCAAAATCACCGTTAAAACTTGGCATCAGGGAGGCCGGGTTTGGCTAGCTGTTGAGGATACGGGTATCGGTATTGCTGAAGCTGATCTGCCCCATGTTTTTGAACGATTTTGGCGAGCCGATCGCTCCCGTAGTCGTGGGTCTGGTGGTACCGGTATCGGCCTTGCCATTTGCAAGCGGCTGGTCGAACTACAGGGTGGCGAGATTTACGTTAGCAGTCAAGTCAATCAGGGCAGCACTTTTAAATTTTGGTTGCCCAAAGCTACGCCAACCCGCTAAGTTTTGACATAGACGATACCCCCACTGATTACAATCCACTAAACAATGGGTCATAATAATTATTATCAACGACCGTGACTGCGGACACTCAATTGGTGGGACACTATCGTTTAGTGGCATAGTTCCTTCAACTGAGCCCTTCTTGGCCCGCGGCTAGTAATTGTCCGCCCCCTTTCACTCATGTCCGAATCCAATTCCCAAGATCGTCAAGATCCTCGTCTTAGTAAAAAGCTTTGTGACTCAGGCCAGCTTTTTCGCGAGCGTTATGAGGTGGTGCGTATTTTGGGACGCGGTGGCTTTGGGGTAACCCATTTGGCTCGCGATCGCATGTTGCCTGGGTCTCCCCTGTGTGTGATCAAACAGCTGTTTCCTAAGGTCAGCCACCCCATTGCCTTAGAGCGGGCCAAACAGCGTTTTCGCCGCGAAGCCAGAATACTCGGACGTCTAGGCAGCCATTCTCAGCTACCAATGCTGCTAGATTACTTCACCTTTAAGGGGGAATTTTTCTTAGTTCAAGAATACGTCCATGGGGATACCCTCAGCCGAGAGGTCCGTAAAGGCGGTGCTCAAAAAGAACCAGCGGTTAAGCAATTTCTGACTGAGGTGCTTCCCGCTGTCCGTTACATCCATCGAAATCGGGTTATTCATCGAGATATCAAACCTCCCAATATTATCCGAAGTCGCGACGACAATCGTTTGGTACTACTAGACTTTGGGGCCGTGCGTGAATGTCTTCACCACGATGATGACCCCGGAGACCATGCGGCTAGTCCAACTACCCACTTTGTCGGCACCATGGGATTTGCCCCCCCCGAGCAACTGGCACTCCGTCCCACCTATAGCAGTGATATTTATGCCCTGGGCGTTACCTGTTTGTATCTACTTACAGGCAAGTCTCCTTTAGAGTTTGATATTGACCCAGACACCCAAGAAATGAACTGGCAACGGTCGGTCAATATCAGCAAACCCTTCGAAAGATTGCTGGCAAGGATGGTAACGACCGATTTGTCAGAGCGCTTTAAACGGATTGATGATGTCCAACGCGCGCTGCAGTTGGATTCTCACTACAACAACCTAGAACGATGTCTGAATCGAGTCCCCAAAGCACCAGAGGATACGGCCCAAAAAGCGGCTGTCGACCTGGAGCACGGTAAGTCCCCCATTCAGCGACGAGCAGCAGCCATTCGTCGACTGCGGCAGCGGCAGCACACAAAGAACCGATCCAGTACCGGCGGACAAGCCTTTCCACTCTAATTTTTAGGGTCTATCTCTAGCAGCTTTAGCCAATCCTGAATCGTACTATCGACAGTTTCAGGAACTTCGTCATAAAGACAGTGTCCAGCCCCTTCAATAGCTCGATAGGTAATTTCTGGATGTGAGCTCAAAATTTGATCGGCCCACATTGTCGGCAAAACTTTATCCTGCAGTCCCCACACCAATAAAATTGGCATCGATACCTGTTGGATCAAATCGGCAGTAGCATCACTAAAGTCTGCTTTAGTACGAGATTTGACTAAGTAGCACAGGGTACGGGCTGCCCCCCGCTCTAAAGTGGGCCGAGTAAATAGATCTACTAGTTCATTATCAACTCGTTCAGGCTCCTGGTAGACATTAATCAGCACCCGACGAATAAAACCCGACTGACGTACAACTCTAAACAAGGGGCGCAGCAGTAGCGGTGTTGCAAACAGGCCCTCCACTCCTCGCGCTAGTCGATCTAACCAGCCAGATACCAGTTCCTGACGAGCTAGAGGCAGCGTCAGTAAAATTAGCCGACTCGCCATCTCTGGATTACGAGCAGCTGCAGTTAAAGCAACTAAAGCGCCTAGGGAATGTCCTAGCAAAATCACGGGCTGGCCAATTAATGATTGCCAAAAGTCATAAACCTGCTGCTGCCAGACTTCAGCCCCCAGCACTACAGCTGGCTTTTGAGAATGGCCAAACCCCACCAGGTCCAAGGCATAAATAGGCCGCTGCCGACCCAAATTTCTTAGATTAGAGCGCCACTGTTCTAAATTGGCACCAAAGCCATGGATCAGCAGCATGGGTATTTGCCGCTGGGCCTTTGGGTTATCTGGCCTGATGTAGGTATAGCGCACCCGCCACCCGCGCCAATACCAAAAATGCTGATGCCCTAAATCATAACGAGCATTAGCCTGGATTCGCTTCATGGGTTTGCTGTATGGATTTGTATTGTGAGTTTGTTTTGTAAATTTGTTGTGTGGGGACGAGCGATAACTATCATGGAACTTCAGACAGCTTGCCATTAAAGGAACCAATAGTGACTAGCTGCAGATACCTTTAAGATAGATTAAGAATCATTTACTGATGAGTTGATACATTCCCTAAAAACTCATTACTAGGGACAGCGAGGCGTACTATGACCGAAACCAAAAAAAGAGATGTTCAGGTATTGCCCATCGCAACCGACACCCTTGTCATGCGTTCTCGTAGTTGGAACCGTCTACGTTTTGAGATTGAATACGCTCTGGAAAAAGGGACGACGGCTAACGCTTATTTGATTAGCGCTGACCGGGTTGCTCTAATTGATCCGCCGGGTGGCTCATTTACTACGATTTTTTTAGAATCGCTGCGATCGCAAATTGCCCTTGACCAGCTAGATTATATTATTTTGGGCCATATCAATCCAAACCGGCTAGAAACCCTACAGCACCTGATCAATGAAGCCCCTCAGGTAACAATTGTCTGTTCGAATCCGGGTGCGATCGCTATCAAAGCAGCAGAACTCCCTCTGCAAAATCCTCCATTTGTGATCAAGAGCGCCGACGATAGTCTTGACCTTGGTCAAGGGCACAAGCTGCAATTTATGCCCATCCCCACACCCCGTTGGCCTGACGGTCTTAGTACCTACGATCCAAGCACCTACACCCTCTACACCGATAAATTTTTTAGTGCCCACATCTGCGGTGAAGATCCCTACGACCTCCACTGGGATGATCTGCTAAACGATCGGCGTTACTACTTCGATACGGTAATGGCCCCTAACGCCAAACAGGTAGCCACCGCCCTAGAAAAGCTGAGTGAGTTCCCCGCCCATGTCTATGGTGTAGGCCATGGCCCCGTTGTTACCTACGGCATCCACGAACTCACTCAGCAATATCAACACTGGTGCGCCCAGCAAAAGCAGCAAACCCTGAGCGTTGCCCTGATTTACGCCTCAGCCTATGGCAATACGGCCACTATTGGTCAAGCCATTGCCCGAGGCATTACCAAAGCAGGGGTTGCCGTTGAGTCAATTAACGCTGAGCAGGCACCCCAAAGTGACATTAAAACCGCTGCCGAAACCTGCGCCGGATTTATCATTGGCTCCCCTACTCTGGGTGGCCATGCCCCTACCCAAATTCAAACCGCGTTGGGGCTCCTTCTCTCCACTGCGTCTAAAAATAAGTTAGCGGGTGTCTTCGGCTCCTATGGTTGGAGTGGTGAAGCCATTGACCTACTTGAGAACAAATTGCGAGACGGCGGATACAGCTTTGGCTTTGACCCCATTCGAGTCAAATTTAAACCCGATGAAGTCACCCTTAAATACTGCGAAGAAGCCGGTACTGACTTTGCTCAGGCACTAAAAAAAGCCAAACGGGCAAAGGCTCCTCGCACCCCAGCAAGCGATGTCGAAAAAGCCGTTGGTCGCTTAGTCGGTTCTCTGTGTGTTGTAACCGCCAAACAAAGTGAAGTGGCCAGCGCCATGTTAGCCTCGTGGGTGGCTCAGGCTACATTTAACCCTCCTGGCTTTACGGTCGCCGTCGCGAAAGAACGAGCTATCGAAACTCTGACTTATCCAGACAATCCGTTTGTTCTAAATATTCTGGGTGAAGGCAAACAGCTGGGAGCCATGAAACAGTTTCTCAAACCCTTTTCCCCAGGTGAAAATCGATTTGAAGGCATTGACATTGAAGTGGCCGCTAACGGAGCCTACATCTTGAAGGATGCGATCGCATC
>JBCDFI010000100.1:0-12961 GCA_039178155.1 Cyanobacteria bacterium P01_H01_bin.105 | reverse complement strand
TAGGCTATTTTATCTGGAATGAGTGGAACAACCTCTATATTCCAAACATCCTGGTCGCTATTTTTATCATCGGTTTGGTGGGACTAATTTTGGATAACATTTTTGGTGCCCTAGAAAAATTTGTTGCGTTTGGTCGTAAAGCGTGAGCATTGCTTCCGTCAATTATTCGTCTAATGGTGCCGTGTCATCTGAACCTGAATTCTCGTCTGCCCAGCTTTCTATTCGGAATGTTACAAAAGTATTTCCGGGTAAAAGGGATTTATTCAGCAAACTATCGCGTAAAACATCCCGAGACTTTGTTGCCATTGAAGACATTAGTCTAGATATTGAGCCTAATACGTTTGTCTCCATCATTGGTCCGTCGGGCTGTGGTAAGTCAACGCTGCTAAATATGGTGGCAGGACTATCAGATGTAACGTATGGAGAGATATTACTCAACGGTCTACCCATTCAGGGGCCTGGGCCTGACCGAGGTATGGTGTTTCAGAACTATGCTCTGATGCCTTGGATGACCGTTGAGGAAAACATCCGTTTTGCAGTAGAAACTGTTTATCCAAAGCTGTCAGCTAAACAGCTCACCCGTAATATCAAAGAGCAAATTCAGCTGGTGGGGTTAGAAGGTGCTGAGAAAAAGCATCCCCATGAGCTATCGGGGGGAATGCGTCAGCGAGTAGGTATTGCCCGCGCTCTGGCCATTGATCCTCAAATCTTATTGATGGATGAACCCTTTGGAGCGCTAGATGCCTTGACTCGCGGTTTTTTGCAGAGTGAAGTTGAGCGCATTTGGGAACAGCAGCGTAAAACGGTCATCATGATCACCCACAGTATCGAGGAAGCTCTGTTGCTGTCGGATCGCATTGTGATGATGACCCGAGGGCCAGCGGCTCGTGTTGATGAGATCTTGGAAGTCCCGTTTCCTCGACCACGGGATCGAGAAACCATTGACCAACACCCGGCTTACCACGATCTAAAAGCTGAGATGGAACATCATCTATTTCGTGAGACCCGTGCCGTAGAAGAGTTACGCATCAAGCATTAATCGCAGGTGCGGCTCGTAAGCGTTTTTCCTTTTTAATCATTACAATCAAGAGGTGATTTTTGGTATGGCTATTTCTGAGATTTCTACCAAGTTTCTTGCTGCTAAAAAGGCCAAAGGTTTATCGTTTGCTGATTTAGAAGCTAAGTTAGGCTACGACGAAGTTTGGATCGCTTCAGTACTCTATGGTCAAGCCAGTGCCTCGGAAGAAGAAGCTACTAAAATCGTGGATGCTTTGGGTATGGAATCAGAGTTTGTCGAGTACCTAACAGAATGCCCTATGAAAGGTGGGTTAGATCCTCTAGTTCCAACTGATCCTCTGATTTATCGCTTCTATGAAATCATGCAGGTCTACGGTGTGCCAGTTAAAGCGGTAGTCCATGAGAAGTTTGGTGATGGCATTATGAGTGCGATTGACTTCTCCATTGATGTGGAAAGAGAAGAAGATCCCAAAGGCGATCGTGTGAAAGTAATCATGTGTGGCAAGTTTTTACCCTATAAGAAGTGGTAAGGCGTTCCATACATTTTGCAAGTTACAGCGGCACGTCTACCTGGACTAGGTGTGCTGCTTTTTTAGTGAGAGAGTTTTGTTAACTGATCCGAAAATTCATCTAATGAATCAAACAAGCCCGTACCATCGAGACTGACAGTACGGGCTTGTTGAATAGGAAAATTAGCAATCATGGCAAATTAGTTTGAATGCCAATCTTTTTTTGATAGGAAACTATTTTAGTGAGCTAATAGTTTGAGAGGTAGGTCTCCAAAATATTAAACTGTTCAGGATTAAGACTATAGTACATCCATCGTCCCTGTTGACGAGCGGTAACTAGCCCCGCTTGCTTAAGTGTTTTGAGATGAAAAGATAGTTTTGACTGGGCAATACTGAGACGTTCGCACATGTCGCCAACACAAAACTCTCCTTCGCGCAAAAGCTCTAATACTTGAATGCGAATGGGTTCTGAGAGCGCATGAAATCCTGAAAATACGTGGTCCTGATTAACTGAACTGTGCATGGTGATCGATTGAATAAACACTAAACCCCATATCCAAATGTAAGTAAAGCTAATAACACTTACCTATTTCATTTGAAATTTTTTCCAACCTAGCCAAGGTTGCAGCACCAGGCCATCCGGACAAATACGCGAGATTTGTTTATATCAACTGCTCTCTAACTGATGAGATAATCGCTAAGGCTGTAAGCGATGCCGTTGTTGCGCGTAATATTCCGGAGCCAAGAGATGTTTCTTGATAACCCTGTGCGATCGCAACCGCGATTTCCTCAGATGTCCAGCCCCCTTCCGGACCAATCACCACCCGAATTGATTGCTGAGGAAAATCGGTCAGGAATGCTTGTACACAAGGCAATAACCCAGGTGCATTGACCCTGGCTACGCAGAAATAGTTCCCCGCTGGCACCGGCTCAGATTTGATCCAGTCTGCAAACCCCATGGGAGATACAACTGTAGGTACATAGCTACGTTCACACTGTTCTGAGGCCTCCTGAGCAATACGCTGCCAGCGCATTAGTTTTTTGGGGCTTGGCTTTAGCAACGTCCGTTCACTCAATAGGGGTTGTATCTCTGTTACACCCAGTTCAGTGGCTTGACGTACCACATCGTCAAACCCCGTTTTGGGTAAAGCTGCCGCTAGCTCTAATGCTGGTGGTCGCACAGATAGACCTGACTGAGAGAGAATTTGAGCCTGACCCCAGGTTGCGGTTAGCTGACTTTGCCACTGCTGTCCTTGACCATCTTGCGCAATAAAATGATCGCCAGATTTTAACCGCAGCACTCGCTGTAGATAGTGGGCTTGCTCCTGGGTCAATTGGAGAGTGTCGGCTACCCGCTGGGCTGGGCTAATGGTAATGCGCTGCATCCGTAGGTCTTGGTCAGTTCCTGGTAGGCTGATTCAGATTCTAAGCCCTAACGAATACTAATAAAGCCAGCCTGATCGATCAGAGCCTGACCTTCAGAAGATAGCAACATCTTAGCGTAAGCGCGCCCAGCCGCTTCATCGCTTCCTCCCTCAGCCTTAACCACCACAAATAATCGTCGAGTCAATGGATAGCTGCCGTCACGAAATGCGACTTTATTGACGGTATTTTCTTGTTCTAGACAGTCTCTACCCGTTCGCCAGGGGGCAGTAAATGGGGTAATAAAATTCTCAGGCTGCTCTTGAGCGGCAACAGGAATCGGATAAATCGAGCATTGATTCACAATTTCAGGGGCCGAAGCAAAGTAAATGCCGCCGACATTATCTAAAACCTGTCGTAACCCCGTGGTGGTATCGCCAACAAAGAGAACATTCTCCCCGTAAGTGTCTGTATCCATAATTGAATCCAAAAAATATTGGGCTGTACCAGCTTCCTCTGGCGAACGACTGTAGGCACTAATTGGCAAATCAGGCCCGCCCAGTTCTGACCAGTTGATCACTTGCCCGGTATAAATTGCCTGAATTTGACTCACCGTCAGCCCTGGTAAGTCTAGATTTGGGTGAACGGCTAGGGCAATCCCGTCGATGGCCGCTGGAATTTGCTCTAGGGTAAATCCTCGCTGTTTAGCCGCCAGGTATTCACTATCTCGGAGTGATCTAGAACTCTCAGCAAAAGATAGTTGGCCATCTAAAAGCATCTCAATCCCTTTTCCTGAACCGGCTGAGCCACTAGATGGGAGCGTATACCTCAGTTGAAAATCAGGAAAAGCACTGGCAATTGCCCCATTAACCGACTCATGTGCTGGAATCCAGGTGGTACTGCCACCATAATTAAATAATCCTTGAGGTACATTCTCAATCCCTTTAAGGGTGACCTCCTCGTCGTTATTAGCGGTGGCAAGGGTATTGCTATCTGAATTCGACTGTCTTGACTGTGTTACTGGCCCCGCAGGACCGGGGCCATCTATTAACCATGTCACTAACCCGAAAATTCCAGCGATGAGACCCAGGCCAGCTAGGGTAATCACCAGAAGCGTTTTGTCTTGTTGCTGTTGCATAGTGACAATAAGTTTGTTGACTAGATAACAATAAAGAATCTTGATAATTAAATAAATCTTGTAGGCTATACCCACCAGGAATCTGCTGCTATACAATAGCTACCCGAGTTTCAGGGGGCTTTCTCCTAGATGCTGACAGCTGCAAGCACTTAACTGTGCCCATGAGATCAGTAATTATCGGTAAATTGTGATGAACTTTAATAAATTCAAAATAAATTGAAATTATGGGCTAATTCAGGCCTTACGGGCTAATTCAGACCTGGGTGATTATACCTGAATCTCATATTGGAGTTAATGACACAAATGTATATGTACTGAATATGTACGGGAAAACAACCGGAATAAAAAACTCGTTTGTGAAGAACTAGGTTAGTTCTCCGATTGGGCTGACGGACAGCGGGGAAACGTTAAATGACCTTCTAGATAGCTAGATTTACACCTTTACATGTGGCTGAACCAACTTAAAAATTCCTAGTTAACGACTTCACCCTCTATCCAGACGTATCTATAAAATTTATTTAGTAAAAATTTAAAACGGGCAAGCTTAATCCAGCCCTTGGTTCGTAAATCTGTAAAATTATTTCAAACCTATAAAATAACGACTACCGTAATTTTTCCTCATCCGTCATTAAATACAATGCTACAGTGCTTAGTCCATCAGGGTTTTAATCATGGCAGCAGTTTTGAAAATTGGCGATTCAGAGCTTGATATTCGCACATTGCTAGAGCAGTTACATCAACACCAGCTTCTACCCAGGTTGGTGCAAGAAGTTGTGATAGATCAGGCGATAGAGCCGATTGACTGTGACCCTGAAGAGGCCTATAAAACGTTTTGCAATCAGCGCAATTTGCTTACCGCAGAGCAGCAGCAAGCATGGCAGGCTCAAAACAAACTGACCCAAGAGCAAACCCATTTGCTGGCCCTAAGGGAGGCCAAGATTGCTACGTTCAAGGAGCAGACCTGGGGGAGTCAGACAGAGTCATACTTCCTAGAACGCAAGATCAACCTAGATCGAGTGCTGTATTCGCTTATTCGTACCAAAGATCCTAGTCTGGCCCAGGAACTCTACTTTCGCCTCAATGATGATGGTGAATCCTTTGCTGATTTGGCCCGTCATTATTCTGAGGGACAAGAAGCTCAAACGGGTGGGTTGATTGGACCTGTGGAGCTGGGTGTACCGCATCCTATGATTGGACGGATGCTTTCTGTAAGTCAGTCTGGACAGCTCTGGTCTCCCACGCCCATTGGCGAATGGTACGTGATCACTCGGTTAGAGAAATTTGTCCCAGCCCAGTTTGATGCATCCATGCGTCAGCGTCTCTTAGATGAACTTTTTAAGAAATGGCTCCAGGAAATTACCCAGTCTACAGTCGTTCAACCTCTTTTGTCCTGAGGCTTCAGCTGCTTACAAATGCATAGCTTGTACAACCTATGACTTATACTGCTAACCCGATACTTCAACAGCTAGGCGATACCAAACCGTTTGACTGCCTACCCGCAGATGTGCGGCAAACGTTGGTCGATAATAGTCAGCTGTTGCGCTACCGCATGGGGCAGCCTATCCTCAGACGTGAAACCATGCCCCATCAGGTTGTCCTGATTAAAGAGGGTCAGGTTCGTCTGCTGGGATACGATCCGTATACTAAAAATCCGATCACGCTTAAGCTTTTGGGACCTGGGGATATCTTAGGTCTGGCAGGTCCAGCTCGTCAGGTAGCCTGTGAGAGTGCGATCGCATCCACTGAAATTGTAGCCGTGGCGTTTCCCGTTGCCACTATTCAGCAGCTTATTTCAAACCATCCTACCTTTGCTAGCGCTCTGCAAAACCACTGCTACATAGCAGAGCTTTTTGAAATTTTAAGCAAATATTTTGAAGGTCAGGCCCATAACGTTGGCGACCTAGCCACGTTGACTAAAACGATTCAAGATGCAGGGACCTCGGTTCAAGAAGTGCCAGCTGGCCCTCTAAAGCACAGCGACCTTGATAGTCAAAATCTTTGGTTTATTAGCCGTGGCAACGTTGCTTTTCATGAGCAGGGTGGACAGCTTAGCCCCACCATGGCATCTACGGAAGTGCTCAGTGCCAACGGTGCGCGTTTAGTGGGTATTCCCCACGCCGTTATGGCGGCCCAGGTTGAAACCAAGGCAGCGGAGCTTGACACTGATCTGTGGGATACCGAAGCGCCAGCGGTTGAAATTCCTTACGCTGATGATGCCCTGCCCCAACCGATGGGGGATGATTCGGGCTCCAGCCATAAGCAGGACTATCCCCACATCCGTGCTCGCGGTGAAATGGACTCCCTAGTAGCCTGTTTCGAGATGCTGGCCAAGCATTTTGGCATGCCCTTTAAGCGAGATGTGGTACACCGGGTCTTGACCAACCAAAAGGCTCGTTTGGGGCAAGTTTCATTGGCCTCCTGCGGAGCCGTAGCGGACATGCTGGGTCTCAAGCCTCAGCTGGCCAAAGTCCCCGCCAGTGCCATTGGCCGATTGCCAAAGCTAGCCTTGATTAAGTGGCGAGACAGCTACGCCCTACTGTATGAAACATCAGCTAAGAAATATGTCATTGGTTGTCCTGAAGACCGGGAAGTCGTACACCACTCGCCCCAAGCCTTTGAGGAAATTTGGGGGTCTGAAGGAGAAGTCCTTCTTTTAGAAACCACAGCTCAGACGCCTCAGCAACGCTTTGGCCTGTCCTGGTTTGTGCCATCTCTGCAGAAATACAAATGGATTTTGGTGGAGGTGCTGGCCGCCTCGTTCTTTTACCAAATCTTTGGGCTGGCCAATCCCCTGATGATTCAGGTGATTATTGACCGAGTTATTGTGCAGCAGAGTGTGGATACACTGCACGTACTCGGAATTTTTCTAGTGATTGTGGCTATATTCGAGGCCATTCTCGGGAGTTTACGAACGTACCTATTTGTCGATACCACTAACCGGATCGACATGACCCTGGCCTCGCAGACTATCGATCATCTGCTGCGATTACCGTTGAAATACTTTGATCGCCGCCCGGTGGGTGAGCTGTCTAGCCGGGTAAACGAGTTAGAAAATATCCGTCAATTTCTCACGGGTACAGCTCTGACGGTGGTGTTGGATGCAGTTTTCTCAGTGGTTTACATCATTGTCATGCTGATCTACAGCATCAAGCTGACGGTGGTGTCCCTATCAACTATCCCTCTGTTTTTAGGTCTGACCTTCTTTGTCTCGCCCATTGTGCGTCGTCAGCTGCGGGCTAAGGCTGAGCAAAACGCTAGAACCCAGTCATTTTTAGTGGAGGCCCTATCTGGTATTCAAACGGTTAAAGCGCAAAATATTGAGCTAAACACTCGTTGGAAATGGCAGGATCGCTATGGTCGCTATGTCAGCGATGGCTTTAAGACGGTGCTGACGTCAACCACCGCTAGCTCGGCCAGTAACTTCCTCAATAAACTTTCTGGTCTGCTCGTACTATGGTTTGGGGCATTTTTAGTACTTGAGGGTGATTTGACCTTAGGTGAGCTAATTGCATTCCGGATTATTGCAGGTTACGTAACTCAGCCACTGCTCCGTCTGACTCAGCTGTGGCAAAACTTCCAAGAAACGGCCCTGTCTTTGGAGCGATTGAGCGATATTATCGACCATCCCCAGGAACAGGAGGAAGAGCAGCGCAGCCAAATTCCTATGCCGGATATCAGAGGCCATGTCTGCTATGAGAATGTCTCATTCCGCTTTGGTGCATCTGGCCCGCTGCAGCTGTCGAATATTAATGCCGAATTTCCGGTGGGCCAGTTTGTCGGTCTAGTCGGTCTTAGCGGCTCGGGTAAAAGTACCATGATGAAGCTGCTACCGAGGCTGTATCAGCCCAACTCGGGTCGGATTCTGATTGATAACTACGATATTAATAAGGTTGAGCTGTACTCCCTCAGACGGCAGGTGGGCATCGTTCCCCAAGATAGTCTGCTGTTTGAAGGTACCATTCAGGAAAATATTGCCCTGACTAACCCGGAAGCCACGACCGAAGAGGTGATTCAAGTGGCTAAGATTGCCTGCTGCCACGATTTCATCATGGGGCTACCGGTAGGGTACAACACCCGCGTAGGTGAGCGGGGTTCATCGTTATCGGGGGGACAGCGACAGCGGATTGCGATCGCACGCACAATTCTCCAAAACCCCCGTCTACTAATCTTGGACGAGGCCACCAGCGCCCTCGACTACGACACCGAGGCCCAGGTGTCCGCCAATCTTATGAAATGGTCCAAGGGTCGCACCGTCTTCTTTATCACCCATCGCTTAGGAGCCTTGCGTACAGCCGATACCATCCTCGTTATGGACCAAGGCTCGATTGTCGAAGAAGGCACCCATACAGAGCTGCTTGCTCTTAAAGGACGTTACTACTGTCTACACCAACAACAAGGGAACGGCTAGTCCAATGACATCTCAACAACTACAAAACGGCGGTGCCCCCACCCCACCCGTAACTCAGGCTCAACCCTTTGACCAGCCCGTTATTTTGCGGCAGTCACCCCTATGGTCACGGGCGATTGTATGGGCCATTCTGGGCGTTACTAGCATCAGCATTCTCTGGGCATTTTTAGCTAGGGTTGAAGAAACCATTCCTGCCCAGGGCAAACTAGAACCTGTGGGTGTAGTTCAGCCTGTGCAAACCCCCAACGGCGGTGTCATCGAAACAATCCATGTCAAAGAAGGCGATCTGGTAGAAAAGGGTGATGTACTGATCACCTTCAACCAGTCGGCGGCCAAAGCCGAGCTGGAGTCTCTGCTGCAGATTCGTGAATATTTAGCCGATCAAACAGAAATTTATCGAGCCCAAAATGGCAACGGTAGTGGAGATGAGGTAACTGGAACCACCGCAGCCGATCTGCAGCAGCGTTTAGAAGAACGAAATCAGCTGGAAGCCAGTAATCGCATCTATCAGGCACAAATTGATGGCGATCTCTCTGGCCTGTCACCGGAGGCCGCTGGCGATGTAAATATCGCTAGGGGCGAAGCCCAGGCACGACAAACCCAAAACCGTGAACAGATTAAAGATCTCACGGCACGTCTGAGCCAGTCACGCGCAGAACTTGTCAATGCCGAAAACGACCTCAGAACTAACGAAGAAATTCTCAGTCGTCTACAGTGGCTAGAAAAAGAAGGAGCCGTCGCCGAGCTGAGCCGCCTGCAGCAAGAACAAGAAGTTAGCACTCGCATTACCCGTGTGAGTACCTTAAAAGACGAAATCAGTCGTCTTGATGCTCAAATCAATCAAGCTGAGGCTGAAATCCAACGTGCCGAGTTTGAATTTGAGCGTTCTCGCCAGGACCAAATTCGTAACAATCGCGAACGTATTTCATCCATTGACAGTACGCTGGGGCAAACAGTGTTGCAAAACGAAACCCAGCGACAAGAGCTCGGTAGCCGCATTGCCCAACTTGAAGAACAACTCCAATTCCGCGAGCTGACAGCTCCATTGAGCGGTGCTGTCTTTAACCTCAAAGCCAATCAGCCAGGGTATGCAGCCAACTCAACCGAGCCGATTTTAGAGATTGTTCCCCAAGACAATCTCACTGCTCGTGTCTTTATTCCTAACAAAGATATTGGCTTTGTTCAGCTGACCGATGACTGTCGAGCCGCCGTTCGAGCTGAAGACCAATCAGGTATTGCAGCTGAGTGTAAAGCAGTTGATGTTCGAATTGATGCCTTTACCTACAGCGAATATGGTGATATCGACGGATATCTAGTCAGTATTGGTTCCGATGCCCTGCCTCCCGATGAAGTTTATCCATTTTATCGGTTTCCGGCTGAGATTCAGCTGCAGTCTCAGGTATTAGAGTCTAGGGGAGAAACCTATACGCTGCGGTCGGGTATGTCGCTGAATGCCAACATCAAGACAGAAAAACGTACAGTGATATCGTTCTTTACCGATCTCTTTGTGCGTAAGAGAGATAACTTCTTTTCGAAGTAGAGGAGAAAGACTTTGAGATCTCTCTCCTTGTATAGAGAGGGAAAACTACCGCAGTACCCGACACAAAACACCGTAAATTACAGCTGCAGTTACAATTCCATTGACCGGACCAATGCCTAAACCAGCATTTCCAGTCCCATAGGCGACTACAGAACCAATCACATAGGCAATTACTCCAGCCCAGTTAAACGCTGGCAAACTTGACGATAGCTTAGGGAAACGACCTCCGTGGCGTAGCCAAAAGTCCACCATGATGATGCCACCGACAGGCGGAATCACCGTCCCTAAGAAAATCAGATACTGGGGTAGCAGTTCGTAAATGCCTGAAAGGGTAAAGACTAGCGCCAGTGTTGCTCCACCCAGCACAAACGCATGGCGCTTGCGAGTTCGAAACATGTTAGCCCCTGCTACTGAGAATGCATAGATGGTGTTATCTTGAGTCGTCCACACATTAAGAATTAGCAGAATAACCCCCCCTGCCAAAATTCCCTGGGTAGCCATGGCCTTGATCAAATCTTCTGAACCATAAACCAGCGTACAAAACGCGCCAGCAAAGACCAGAATGCCGTTGACCAACATAAAGGCGCTCAAAGTGGAAAGTACGGCGCTCTTGCCTGAGGCAGCAAAACGGCTCCAGTTGGTGGCTTGAGTACCTCCTGAGATAAAAGTACCAATGACGACCGCCAGGGCCGCACCCATATTCATCCCCCCAGTGGGATCGGGTAACGTACCGTCGAAATCTCTAAATGCCAGAAACAAACTGATCGCCACTAAAATCAGCATGGCAGGTACGGCTAAGCGGCTTAGCCAGTCAATCGCTCTGTAGCCGATATAGGCTGTAGCGCAAAAGGCATAGTTAAAAAACAACACCAGCACCACATAAAAAGTGCCTTGGCTAGACACGCCCAATAGCTCCAGCAACACTTGCACCACGATGGCAGTGGTAAAGGCATACCAGCCGATTTGGGTAAATCCCATGATAAAGTCCACCCAGCGAGAGCCCACGTTGCCAAAGCTAAACCGGGCCATCAGCACGGTAGTCAGTCCGCTTTGGGAGGCGATATAGCCTAAGGCTGCACAGTAGCTGCCAAGGATCAAATTACCGATAATGATCACAGTTATCAGCTGCGAAATGCTAAAAGCCGGTCCCAGGGCACCGCCTGCAAATAAGGTGGTTGAGGTGAGGGCAAATCCCATCAATAATAAACACAGCGACCAAAACGGCTTACGTGCGGCTTGAGGGACTGCACTCAGTGGATAGTCTTCAGATACTGAAGTTTCAAGTAAATTGGGTTCTGTAGATAGAGACATTAGCGACCTTACCAATAGGGAGTAAAGTTTTTTCTAGTTAGTCTCTATTCATAAGGGTTTTCACGGATCTATATAGTATCGTTTGCAACGGTCTACGACGTGGGGCTGGTTGTGAATGGGTGTTGCTCAGTGAAATAGTAAGATTGCGATCGCAGCTGCAATAATTCCTAGAACAAGGCTACGCGTTGCAATTAACAAAACCAACAAGCACGCTACCATCTTGAAAACCCTCTGCATCCAATCAACCTTACGCACGGTAGGTATTTTGGAATAGTTCCAGGGAGGGCTGTACCGGGCGATCAACACTTTCTCTAAGGTTTTGGCATGCTGTTTTGGCAGTGGTAAATAATGTAAGCTGGGGCGTCTTAAGCGATCTGCTTGAGCAAACCGATGGTGTCCCTTGCCACGCCATCTTCGGTTTAAGTTTGTTGAAAAGCCAATGTAGTAGATCTTTCTCCGATTAATTACCGCATATACACCCGATGTTTGGGGCAGTTTGGTTCTTTCTTCGAGCCGTACAGACGTCCAGCGATTTGGGTGATTGCTCTCTCTCATTCATTGGGTAAGATGTGCGCTGTAGCCATTCTATAGTCTCAGCAAAATGGCCAAAGATCCCCTCATCTAGAGAATCTTTGGCCATGCCAATTAAATAATGTTTATTGGGCTAGGTCGTTATTGGGCTATTCGAGCCACAGCGAATCTGCCTACCAGTCTTCACGGAGAATGACTTTTGATTTGACCCAGGCGGCCCATAGGAATGGCTGGAGAGCGACCTTAACCACTAACAGCCGCCAGGGGCTAGGTCTAAGCTCGGCCCTATCAGCCAGGGAGATGGTTTGATTATGAGTTAGGGGTGAAGCTACTGTGGTTATCATTTGTTTAGGTAAGTGGAACTTAAGTTTCTATTGAATAGAGTTAGGTACACACTGTGCGTTGTCTCAACCGCTTTGTTTTACTCTGCTTTAGGTTTTGACATCGCACTGCTACCTTATCAAGGTCTTGGGCTTTCCATGGGCCACCTTGAGGGCATTGGTTAAACTGGCACACTCATTTTCTTCGCGTCAGCTTCACATTTGTGGATGGGTCAATCCTACGTCAATGGTTGAAACCTTTGGTGTATTGTCTGTTTTCTATTGATTTTTTGTGAGGATGATTTGGGGTAGCATTGCGATCTCAGCTACTCCATGATCAGATATCCGCTTAAAAAACCGGCACACCATTATCCCAAGGCCAATTTCGTTTTACTGCTGATAGGGTAGCTAGTCTTAGTCCATATGCGGAGATATGTGGACATATATATAACGAGTTGTGTCGTTTTTTGTTTGAGCTTGTCGGTTGGAGAGCGGTTTCAAATCTCTTAAGCTACAGATCCAGTCATGGAAACTCTGGACGTTAGGTTGGCGAAAACCTTTGTGTGACCAAGGCTAGACCTGTAAATCAATAGATCGCCAAACTGTGTTCAGACAGCTACTCTATAGACAATCTTCGTTTGTAACAACAATTATTTGCGTAATCCTCCGGACGAATATCTCCTTAACTTGGCTGATGCATTTAAATTCCAATGCAAAGACTATATATAAGTGTTCTCTAGATTACGTGTTTATGTGGATAATCAGCACCATTCTTGACGGTGGCGATATCGAAGAAGCGATTGTCAAAGCCATGACTATGCAGGC
>JBCDFI010000099.1:0-12998 GCA_039178155.1 Cyanobacteria bacterium P01_H01_bin.105 | reverse complement strand
TCATCTGAGCTGTGTCAGCAGCACAAATGGCTAAGCGATGGTTAAAGTGAGAGCGGCCAGTATTGGCGGTGAAGCAAATGTTGGCTAACGGATGTTCTGTTTTTTTGAGCCAGCTTTGATACTGTTGAACCAGCGCTTGTAGGGCTGTTTTATTACGGGCCGATAGCGTCAAAATATGTAAAGGACGCTCAGATTCCAAAGGCAGTGACCCACCCAGGCTCTTATTTTCTGACGGTGGAGCCTCTTCGAGGATAATGTGGGCGTTAGTACCACTCATGCCAAAACCGCTGAGTCCTGCTCTTCTCGGCTCTACTGTTTTTGGCCAAGCGGTGAGCTTTGTTGGCACCTGAATTGCTAGACGCTCCCAGGGAATGTAAGGGTTGGGTGTATCCAGGTGTAAATGGGGGGGGATTTCCTGGTGCTGTAATGAGAGAATCACTTTCATCAGCCCAGCGACACCCGCAGCGGCCTCTAGATGGCCAAAGTTGGTTTTAACTGAACCCACTAAAAGCGGTTCAAAACGGCTTTCTAGAGCCTGATTCAAAGAGATTAACTCAATGGGATCCCCCAAGGACGTGCCGGTGCCGTGGGCTTCTACATACTGAATCTGTCGGGGTTCTAGTCGCGCATTTAAAAGGGCCTGACGGATCACGGCTGTTTGGGCCGAGCCATTGGGGGCTGTAAGACCGTTACTAACGCCATCGTGATTTACGGCTGACCCTTTAACTAGGGCCAGAATGTTGTCCTGGTTGGCGATGGCATCCTCCAGTCTTTTCAAAACCACCACACCACAGCCTTCTCCGCGACCATAGCCATCGGCAGCCGCGTCAAATGTTTTGCACCGGCCATCGGGAGATAAGGCCTGCAGCTTACAAAAACCAATGGTGGCTTCTGGTGAAAGCATGAGATTGACGCCCCCAGCCAGGGCAAGATTGCACTCTCCACTGCGCAGGCTCTGACAGCCTAAATGTACCGCCAGCAGTGATGATGAGCAGGTAGTGTCCAGCTGCATTGTTGGTCCCTGGAAGCCGAATACATAGGCAATCCGACCAGCGGCAATGCTACGGGTGTTACCAAGGCTGCTAAAGGCATCAATTTGGTCTGGATTACCGGAGCGCACGCTGCGCTGGGCATAGTCGTCAAAACTGAGGCCCACAAATACTCCGGTGGCCGAACCCTGTTGGTCAAAAGCGGGAATACCTGCATTTTCCAGGGCGTTGTAGCTCACCTCTAACAACAGTCGCTGTTGCGGGTCCAAACTTTTGGCTTCACGGGGTGAAATACCAAAAAATTGTGGATCAAACTGATCCACTGCATCCACAAAGCTACCTGCGCGGGTATACATTTTGCCAGGAACCGCTGGGTCTGGATCATAATAAATGTCCATATCCCACCGCTGGGGAGGAATCTCCCCCACGGCATCGACGCCATTGTGCAGCAGCTCCCAATAGGCTTCTGGTGTATTAGCTCCACCCGGAAACCGACAGGCCATGCCAACAATAGCAATGGGGTCCACCTGGCGCTGTTCTACTTGATCTAGCTGATTTCGGAGTCTGCGGATTTGGACCGTTGCTTCTTGCAGCAGGTCGCGGTAGTTCGAAGAGCTGCCTCCAGAGGAATTGTTACTAGTGGGCCAGCGCGATTGGATCATAGCTACCTCCTGCGCACCACGGCGAGTTCTGCAGCCAGCATATCTGCTACTTCAGCTTCAGATAAGTTGTCAAGATTGAGTTCTCCTGATGCAGACACATTGACCGGCGGCTTCTGAATATTCTCTAAAGTTGGAGAGGACAATTCTGCTAGATGTTTGGAAAGTGCTGCAATGGTGGGAAAATTCCAGGCCAGGGTGACATCTAAAGGCCGCGATAAAGTGAGAAAATCTTCTAGATCCTGAGCCAGTTCAACGGCCATAACAGAATCTAAGCCATAGTCAGCCAGGGCTCTGTTTAAGTCAATCTGAGCTGGTGCTGTGCGCAGGCGCTGAGCTAACCATTGAATTAGCCACTGCTCAATTACTCTTTTCTGCTTTAACAGAGGCTTACTAGGAACATAGCTTTGAGCCGGATAGACGTCAGTCAACAAGTCCTCCGTTTGTTTTGGTATGGGCTGTTCTCGAGAGTCTGCCTTGAGCCACTCGTCTAATTGCTGGTCAGCACCGGGAAGGGTTTGATCAAGCTCACCAATACTGTTGGTGTAGTGACTAATCTGTTCTTTTAAAGATGTTGCGGTTGATGCCTGATTGGGATTAGCTATTGGGGCAACTGTCTGGTCAAAATAATGTTGCGCCCATTCAATATTGGAGGATGTCACCTGGACAGAGTCTGTTGGTAGTGATTTAAGGGCTGAGATCGCAAGGCCCCAAGCTGTTGCCTGACCGGCAACAAAATTAGCCTGCTGCCGAGCGATTACCTCGTCTGAAAACGGCGACTGTGGACTTTGGTAGTAGGCCAAAATCTCATCAGTCGCTTCAAATAACGCATTGGCCAGTGGGAGCAGATTTAATTCAGTTAGAAAATCCCTGAGGGGGGCCGACTGGTTGAGCACCCGCGCTCCCAAATACATCGCCAACGATTCTGTTGGCCCTTCAAAAATCCTTAAAACCCTGGCATCCCTAAGAATTTGTGGCGCTACATTAGTTTCGATATAGCCCCGTCCCCCCAGGCATTGCACCAAATTGTCAGCCGCCTGCCAGTAAAGCTCCGGTCCTAAAATCTTGCAGGCGGCATACAGCTCTTCTGGGACGGACAGGTTTTGATCTAAACGCTTGGCGATAAAGGTGACCAGACCGTGGAGCGTTGCGATCGCATGGGTCAACCAGTTCAACCGGGTCAGCGTAACCGGATTGTTGAGTAATGTTCCGGTGGAGATACTGCGACGAGAGCTATAGCGCAACATCAGTTGGGCACAGCGTTTCATCCCACCCACGCTGGCAGCTGCAATGGCCAGACGGCCATACATCATGGCATCTTGCGCCACTTCCATTCCTGCTCCGAGCTCTCCTAGAAGCTGCGAGCTATCCACCGATACGTTGTCTAAAAAGACCGTGTTTTGGACCATGGCCCTCATGCCCATGGTCAAAGCTTCCGGCCCCTGGCGCAGACCCGGTGCGCCCTTTCGAACTGCAAAGCTGCTAACGCCAATGGGATTGCCGTCGGCGTCATACTGCTTAACAAAGACATTGATGATCCCTGCCCAGGCTGCCGATCCGCTCCAAATCTTTTGTCCGTCCAAAAGCCAGCCGCCACCTGTGGGGGTGGCTTTTGACATCATGCCAAACGGATGAGAGCCCGCCCCTGGTTCAGTCAAGGCAAAGGCAGCTAACTCTCGCCCGGTGGCTAGTTGCGGTAGTAGCTGCTCTCGCAGTTCAGTCTGTGCGTAGCGCAAAATCGGGCGAACCCCCAGCACATTGTTCAGCCCAACAAAGAGTGCCAGAGTAGGATCAATGGCCCCCAGCTGCTCTAAAACCTGCAGCATGGCCTGATTGCCCAAACCCAGCCCGCCATATTGTTGGGGCACCTGCATCCCCAACAGTCCCTGGTTGCCAAAATCTAGAATCACCCCCGGAGAGATGCAGCGCCGCTCGTCCATGAGGCGAGAGTTGATCGACTCGTTGGCATATTGTCGGAGCCAGGTAAGGAGAGATTGGAGCGTTTTGTTGTTGAGGGGGTGGGGCGATAACTTAGAGCTAAATTCAGTCTCGTTGAAGTTGCGTTCTTTTGCTCCTAAATTCCCGTACTCCCATGCTGCCTGTTCTGAGGACCATGTTCCTACCGTTGCTAGCGTTTTCTCCTGGAACGCGGCTTTACAGGCCTGCCGCTGCACTTTACCGCTAGTAGTTTTAGGTAAGTGACTGGGCTTGAGCAGCCAAATGGCCGATACCTGTAGCCCGTGGTGTTGAGAGACCGCTGCTCGAATGGCCCTGACAACAGCCTCTACATCTAACTTACGTATGGCTTCACGCGTCACCTCCTGAAAAACCACTAGACTCTCTTGCCCTTTTATATCAAGGCTAAAAGCAGCACCATATAAGTTCAGATCTGCATGGCTCTGGGCAATGGTTTGCTCGATATCCTGGGGATAGTGATTCTGCCCGCGAATCACGATTAAATCTTTTAGACGCCCGGTGACATAGAGAGAATGGCCATCATAAAAGCCTAAATCTCCTGTTCGCAGATAGGGTCCACTGCCGTCAGGTAAGTAGGCCTTAAAACTTTTCTGGGTTGCGTCAGAATTTTGCCAATATCCCTGGGCAATACTATCCCCTCTCAACCAAATCTCACCGACTTTTTCCGTTGAGCAGCGTTGCTGACTATTCGGGTCAACCACGATTATCTCGGTATCCTTAAAAACGCTGCCACAACTAACAACGGATAGGGCTGTTTCGCATACAGAGGGCATTTCAACCACGTTTCCCTGGCTGAGATCCGACCGACTCAGACTGCGCATTTTAGCAGGGGCATCCTGATGTCCACCGGAAACAAATAAGGTAGTCTCTGCTAATCCATAGCAGGGATAAAACGCTTTGGCCTTAAACCCACAGCTGGCAAATGTGGCTGAAAAGTCTGCTAACGTTTTTGCCCGCACGGGTTCAGACCCAGTAAAGGCCAGCTGCCAACTGCTGAGATCTAACTCTTGCCGTTGGGCAGATGTAATCTTCTGTAGACAATAATTGTAGGCGAAGTCAGGGCCACCGCTGGTGGTTGCTTGGAAATGAGAGACTGCCTGTAGCCATCTGACTGGCTGCCGCAAAAAAGACTCCGGCGGCATTAAAGTAACGGAAAACCCCCCGTAAATAGGCTGCAAAATACCGCCAATCAAGCCCATGTCGTGGTGAGGGGGTAGCCAGATAACTCCGTGACTGTCGCGACTGTGACCAAAGTTCTGGTAGATTATCGCCAAATTATGTATCAGGTTGCCATGACTGACCATGACACCCTTAGGGTGATTAGTGGACCCAGAGGTGTATTGCAACAGTGCTAGGTCTGAAGCTGATACCGTCTGTGAGGCCTGAGTCTCTAAAATCTCTGGTTGACTACTCTGTTTAGCCAATCTATCAGTGGCTAAACAGAAGAACTTATTATTATTCGCTGCCACTAACTGCTCTACTTCAGACAACAGATTTTGACTAGTTAAAATACCTTCTGCCTGGGCATCGTGCAAAATATGTTGCCAGCGCGCCCCACCCTGATGACGGTGGGCGGGCTTTACAGGCACTGCGATCGCCCCCGCATACCAACAGCCAAATAGGGCCGCTATAAACTCTAATCCCGCAGAGTAAGCAAGTAGGATTCGCTGTTGAGAATCTTCCCGGGGCAATAGCTCCTCCCTTAATTGATCGGCAATCATCCGTGCTTGTCGGTCTAGGTCAGCGTAGGTCCATCGGTTTGCTCGGGCAGATTGGGCAATATCATCGACCCCAGCAGGCAAAAACTGACAGGCTGCTTGCTCAGACTGGTGAGACGCTCGCCATCGCAACACATCTATCAACGTGCCCGTCTGGTCTCGATTCTCTATTTGCAATGGCTTTGTATTTGCCAGTCGATTTGCCATGCTTTTTGCCTACTACTCACCTCAGCCTAACTACATCGGATACATCTACTACTTTCAACCTTGATCGATCGGCTAACCCAAAAAGTTTGTATGCGTTGCACGTTAAATCTTCTCTAACAATTGCTGTCAGCAATGCATCGAAGAAACATTTTCGTTTGCACTCCTTGACAACAACTCAACTAGCAGATACTCATTGTGGTGAAAATAGTGATTACTGCCATAAATCAGAATTATTCTCAATAGTATAACACTTTATAGTTTTCGTAAAGTAAAACCTAAGTCACATTTGCACCTTGATTCTATGTCGCTGAAGTTTTGCGTTTAGAGATGTCTGAAAAAACCTGTAACGTTTCATGAGTTCATGGGTCCTATTAATTAATAGGACTCAAAGTCATTAATAAAGATCCACTTCGAAGATGCGTAGGGAAAAGTAAATAGCTATTCTCCTTTTGGACGAGTGGCGATGGCTAACTTCGCATTTTCAATTGTTCTAACCTCGTCCATAACACTGACAACTTTGCCATGGGAGGCGTCTTCATCGGCATGGATAGTGACGACAGTGGTTTGACCGGGATTCACTTGATTTAAGATAACGCTTTTAAGAGATTCAATCGAGATGGGCTCTCGATTTAGAGAAATTTGTCCTGCGGCATCCACAGTGATGGTGAAGTTGGCATCGGTCTGACGTTCAGATGTTTGGGCATCGGGCAAACTCACAGGCAGTCCATTAAACCGAGTCAAAAAAAGCGTGGATATGATGAAATACGACAAAATGGCAAAGATGACGTCGATCATTGGCAAGATATTGATCTCTACGTTATCTTCTGCCTCTTCATTGAACCCGCGCATGTGAAACGTTCTCCTGCTGGTTTGCTTGTTGGTAATGCCACTCGTGCACAATCTCTAGCTGACTGGTGCATTCTTGCAAAAAATCCATTTGGCGTCGGTAAAACGCCCGAAAAATGTTAAACACTGCTAGGGCAAAGATGGCAACTACCATACCTGCCGCTGTAGACACTAGTGCTTCGCTAATGCCGCCAGTAACTGTATTGGCGTTAGCACCAATTTCACCGATGCGGACAGCGGCAAACGAACGAATCAACCCCAAAATGGTGCCAAGCAGCCCGAGCAGTGGAGCGATCGCAATAATGGTTTGAAAAACGCTAGAAAAGCGTTTGAGTAGAGGACGCTCCGCATGGGTGGCCCCTTCTAACGCTAACCGAAACTGATTAGGGGAGGCGTCTTCCAGCTCCAGCGCCTCTAAAAATATCCGCGCCATTGGAAAACCAAGATTTCGTTTTAAGAGGGGAAAGACCTCAGAGGGCTGCTGACGATAAAGATTTAATACTTGCTTAATTATTGGCCGCTGACGTCGATTAATGCGAAGCCAAAATACGGAACGCTCTACCGTTAGAATCAACGTTGCAATAGAGAATAAAAGTAGAGGCCACATGACGATGCCGCCTGCGGCAAATAATGCATTCATAAACTGAGAATCCCACCTTTGAAAGGCTTAAAAAGCGCCAAAAGATATCGTTGTTGGTCCGTCAGTATTTTCACCCATGGCCTAGCAACATACGATTAATGCGACTTGATGTCAAGTAGGTTTTGGCAGGATGAATGACTTACAAGATAGCTACTGTGATTGACTTTAAGCCATCTTTAAATTTGCAGACAGCCAATCGCCGTCACTAAGTAAATGCCTCACCTTTGGTCATGGTTGTAATGTATCTTTAATTAATGTATTGCGAATGATTATTGATAGAGTTGGAGAGTTAAATTGCAGGAATTGCAGGATATGGCGTAACAGATTGTTTATTGTCAGATGGGTGCTGAAAATCTGGGTGCTAGAAATTGAAGTACTGGCATTGGAGCTGTAATGGGATTTTCTAAATCATGTTTTGAGCAATACCGTCGGGAGATCCGATTCATGTGGCGGGCACTGGCTATTGGTGCCTTGGTCGCCACTGGATTTCATGGGTTTTCAGTGCCCCTAGCAGCTCGGTTCGTAGCCAGACTAGTGGGGGCATATGACTCCGTTGTTGAGTTAGGGACTACGCCAATTGAGGTCGTCATTGTAGAAGAAGAGGTCATCCAGCAGGCTCCTCCCCCGGCAGAGAATGTGGTAGAACCGACGACATCTGATAAACCTGCAGCAGCAGCAGAGCAACCCTCTGCTCCACCTTTGGCGACAGCTACCGAACCGTTTCCCACCAACACTGAGTCAGTGGATACGGTGCTAACAGAGACCGCGATCGCAACCGAAAATGGAGCTATTGATGGGCAAGGAGCCGTCGGCGACTCCACCGCCATTGGCCTTGTCCCTGGTTCAGGCACACCGGTTGAAGGCAACATTGAAATTAATCTGCCGTCGTCGTTACCACAGCCAAACCCGGCACGTCAGCCGGTACAGCAAGCACGCCAGCGCACTACGTCCCGCTCAGTCACCTGTAACCCCTGTTCTTCGCCAAATTACCCCCTGACTGAGCGGCGAGAACAGATTGAGGGCCAGCCTGTTATCAGCGTGCTTTTTGATGGGAATGGACGGGTTGTTCAGGCTGAAGTGGAAGTCTCCAGCGGCAATGTGGCCTTTGACCGAGTGGCTCTAGCCGAAGCCCGAGAAAATTGGCGTTTTCGTGACTCCCAAGGGATAGGTGGACAGGTGTCTGTAGATGTGACCTTTGTAATGGAAGGGTCAGACCAGTATTCTGAAGCCCAACAGGCCGGTGAGATTCGCTCCGTAGAGCTGCCACCACTAGAAAATTTATCAGAAGAGGCTGCCAGTGAACCGTCGGCTAATGCGCCTGTTCCCTTGCCGGCAAGTTCGTCTCCAGTAGGTTCCAACCTTGTCATGCCGGTTGGTTCAGAGCCAGTTGGTTCAGAGCCAGTTGTTTCAGAACCAGTTGTTTCAGAACCAACTACCGACAGTGGAGCGGAGCTGGCAGCCTCAACATCTCAGAATGCTTCAGAAAATAACGGACCACCTGCGGCGTCTGTTGAACCCATCACAGCTCCTGCATCGACTCCAGTGGTTAGAACTCCAGTGCCAGAACTGGAAACACCTGTTTTAGAATTAGAGGCTCTTAGTAAAGATCAAAGGCGTCCATGAAGTCATTGTTTAAGTTTGCTGGTTATGGCGTTGCGATCTCACCAATCCTTTTCTGTCAGCTTGCCTCCTTTCTATTATTAGTTGAGTCTAGCTATGCTCAAGCTTCTTTAACAGAATCGGCACCTCAGATAGACTTACCGCCATCACCAGATCAGCCGTTGCCCCAATCTGAACAGCTCGCACAGATTACCGATGTAGTTTTAACAGAGCTAGAAGACGGTCTCCAGGTTGTTCTAGTCATCTCCGATCCCAGTCTTGTGGAGGTGTTTCAGTTCCAAGAACAGAACACTCTGGTAGTGGATATTGCCGGAGCCCAATTGGCCCTACCCGACGGTGAGACTTACCAGCAGCTGAACCCGAGTTCAACGGTTGCTTCTCTGACTTTGGAGCAGCGTGGTGACGAAGTGCAAATGACCATTGTGGGTGCCGGAGAAACAGTTCCCAATGCCTACCTGGATAGGCTAGTCGATGCCCTACAGCTGGATATTGTCACCACGGCTATCGGTGAAACAGACACCGATTTGGAGTTTGAAGGTAGCGGCAACCTACGCATTATTGTTGCTGCTGAGCCCCTGCCCAGCTATCGAGTTCCCACCGCCAGTGCCGGCACCCGGACCGATACTGATCCGCTCAATGTGCCCCAGGGTATTCAGGTGATCCCCGAGGCTGTTTTAGAGGATCAGTCGTCTAGAAGTTTGTCGGATACCCTGCGCAATGCCAGTGGCGTCAACGCTGGCCGAGCCTCTACCGGACTGCGGGCCACGACAGCCGTTATTCGCGGTTTTGAAAGCGACAATGTTCTTCGCAACGGATTGCGAGACGATACCCTGCGTATTAGCTCCGGCATCACTAATATTGAACGCATCGAAATTCTCAAAGGACCGGCCTCGGTTCTCTTTGGTGCGGGCAACATTGGCGGCACCATCAACCTGGTGACCGAGGTTCCTCTGGAAGACCCCCGCTATGAGTTTGAGCTATCCACTGGCAATAATGATTTATACGGTGGCTCCCTTGATGTGACGGGGCCTTTGAATGAAACAGGCACACTGGGCTATCGTCTGAACATGGCCTATGAAAATCAAGGCAGCTTTAAAGACTTTGAGACTAGCGAGTTTTTCTTTGTTGCCCCCACATTTGAACTGGCCAGAACCGAGCGCAGTAGTTTAATTGTGGATATTGAATACCTCGAGAGTTATTCCGATGGAGCCGCTCCGGGACTGCCTGCATTGTCAGCCATTGGTGCAGATGATAATGAGCTGCCCCAGCTGGCTGCGCTGTTGCCAGAGGATGCGCCCCTAGTCGGCACCCTGGACCCGGACGTTAACTTAGGGGAGCCGGATATTACCTCTAGTGAAACGCGGGTAGCTCGCCTAGGAACTCGTCTGCGCTATGACCTCAGTGATGACTGGACGTTTAGGGGTGAATTTTTAGGATCGTTTCAAGAAACTCCTAAGGATAGTTTTGTTGTTGGTACAGGCTTTTCTCAAATTGCTGGTCAGCCTGACTTTAGTCTGCTAGACCGTATCTTTATTGACAACATCAGCCGCCGAGATATCTATACGCTCAATGCTAACGTTGTTGGCAATATTGACATGGGAGGGTTTGACCAAACTCTGTTGTTGGGGGCTGAATTTTCCCACGAAGACTCTATAGATATCATTAATCAAAGACTCTTTTTAAACTTTCTTGCCCCCGAGAGTGACCCATTTCAAATCTTTGACCCCAACTACGATACTGAACGGTTCTTTCCCGGTGAAAATGCATTTATTAGCCCCGAGCGTCCCGGCAGCAACAGTGTGACTCGCTCAACCACCTTAGGACTATACGGCCAGACGCAGCTCAATATAGCTGATAAGCTGCTGCTGGTGGCGGGCGGGCGCTTTGATATGGCCGATCAGTTCTTTCAAGATGCGGTCAATCGAGGTGATACCGCTGCTATCAATACCTATGACACAGCCTTTACCCCACGTCTGGGGGTGGTACTCAAACCAGTCGATAATGTTTCCTTGTACGCTAGCTATACAGAGTCATTTAACCCTACCCTGGGGCGCAACATTGATGGAGATGTTTTTATACCAGAGGAGGGCAAACAGTTTGAAACGGGGATCAAGGCGAGTCTGTTGGACGATCGCCTGGCGGTAAGCCTGGCTTATTACCAATTACGCCGTAATAATGTCGTTACCCAGGATCCTACCCCTGGGAACGATGGCTTCCAAGTGCAAGTGGGGGAACAGGCTAGTGACGGTGTGGAGTTTGATATTGTTGGAGAAATCTTGCCGGGCTGGAATATTATTGCCAACTATGCCTATACCGATGCCCGCATTAGCGAAGACAGCGTATTTGAGAACGGGATGGGACTGTTAAATGCGCCAAAACATGCGGCCAATTTATGGACCTCCTATGAAATTCAAAGCGGCGATCTGGCTGGCTTGGGTGCAGGCATCGGCCTCTATTTTCAAGGAGAGCGTAATGGCGATTTGCGCAATCCATTTACCCTGCCTAGCTATACCCGTACCGATGCGTCGATCTTTTACCGTGGGGACCAGTTTAGAGCCCAGCTAAATTTTCAAAATCTGTTTGATATTGACTATTTTGAAAGTGCCCGCGATCAGTTTCGAGTTAACCCAGGTGCGCCTTTTGCGGTAGAGGCCAGCCTCAACTGGGAGTTTTAAGCGCGTGAAAACGTTTCTGACCATCTGGGTCGGGCAGCTGGTGTCCACCCTGGGCAGTTTTATGACGGTGTTTGCCCTCACCCTGTGGGTGTGGGATCAGACAGAATCGGCGACGGCCCTGACGCTGGTTTTATTTTTTGCTCAGCTGCCGCGCATTGCCATTACCCTATTTGCCGGCATGATTATCGACCGGTTTAATCGGCAGCGACTGATGCTGTTGGGGGATACCAGTGCGGTCATATCCACAGCTATTGTGGGGGTATTGTGGCTGACAGGTAGCTTACAGATATGGCATCTGTGTGCGGTGATGGCAGTGCACGGTTGTTTTAGCCAGCTGCAACAGCTAGCCTATTCGGCTTCGATTGCTCTGATGGTACCCAAGGCTCAGTACACTCGGGCCGGTAGTTTGAATGCAGCGTTGGGATTTTCGGCGGCGATTTTGTCTCCGGCATTTGCAGGCAGCCTTTATCCTCAGATTGGTTTGGGGGGCATCATGGTGATTGACCTGCTGACATTTACGGTCGCCTTTGGCACGCTGTTATCGGTAAAGCTACCCCAGCCTTCACGAGAAATGTTGGAACAGCAGTCACCTGAAGATCCGATCCAGAAAGCTCTCAAGTTTAATTTTAAGGATCTCACCTTTGGGTTTCGCTATATCAAAGCTAGTCCTGGACTAAGCGCGATGGTGATTGCCTTTACCCTATTTGCCATTCCCAATGACATCGGTCGAGCCCTGTATAACCCGATGATTTTGGCCCGTACTGGGGGAGATGCTCAACTGCTGGGGACCGTGACAACTATGGCCGGTGTCGGCGGTGTTGTTGGGGCCTTAGCGGTCAGCATTTGGGGTGGGTTTAATCGCCGCATTGATGGCATGTTGCTCGGCTTTATCGGTACAGGTCTGAGCAAGCTGGTGTTGGGTATGGGGCAATCTGCCTGGATTTGGTTTCCAGCTCAGTTTTTTGCCCATCTGCACACACCTTTGATCTTTAGTTCGAGCAATGCCATTTGGTATGCCAAGGTACCACCAGCAATTCAAGGTAAGGTGCTAGCGGCAGATACATTAGTGGGTTTGCTGGTAGGGGCATTCTCCCCTCTAGTTGCCGGTCCCCTGGCCGACTATGTGTTTGAACCGGCGATGGCATCTGGGGGCTGGTTAGCTCCGGTGTTTGGTCCTTGGTTAGGGACCGGGTCAGGCAGTGGTATTGCTTTGTTGTATTGTGGGAGTGCGATCGCAATAATCACCGTCGGTAGTCTGGGTTATTGTTTTACAACCTTACGAAAAGTAGAGCAGCTCATTCCTGATACTGAAACCGTACATACACCATTCTCAGAGGAAAACTAAACGTCTTAATTCTTGAGACTTGCAACATTCTTGAGACTTGCAACATTTGCAAATCTGCATTAACAGTCTTTAACTCATTCTCAATGATCTTTTCCCTGGCTAATCAATATTGATTCTCAATAAATTTGCTTAACAGGATTGCACCCATGAGCCTGCTGATAGATATTTACAAAAACTCTAACGTAATTGCTCAACTCCCCCCGCTAGGGATTGCAACCATAAGAAAATATCGTAGTGTAGAAGGATGCAAAACCTTCCTGACCTAAGTAACCTAAGCCCTGAGGCAAAAGATGCCTTGATACGAGTGTTATGGGAAGAGTTA
>JBCDFI010000098.1:0-13003 GCA_039178155.1 Cyanobacteria bacterium P01_H01_bin.105 | reverse complement strand
TGCTATCTGGCGTTTTTTCTCGACAATTCCTAGCTCGATGCACTGACGAGCAATTTCAGCTGGCGCAAGTCCCGTCTGTTCGGCAATGGTATCAACATCACTCCACATCTCAGTCGGCAGATTGAGTGAACGCTTTTCCTTTTGGCCGGAACTTTGCATAGGTGCCATAGAGGGTCCAAGCTTCTGACTCATAGATAACTCTCTAAAACTAGCAGGTATAGGGGGCTAGACTCATTTTGATGAATCTTGGATTCCAAGTGGATGTCAATTGGATGCTTTCATGTTAGCATAACCGAGACAGGGCAAAAACGGTTGATATAACCAGTCACTACAGATTTAAACCGCTGGTAACCATCGCCACCGCTTCAGCGCAGTTGCCCTAAAAACCTGATGCAACTCCATACACCACAATGCTTACAACTGAATCCAACCAAGCCATCACCTCTCAATCGGTCGGTTACGCTAACCCCTCTCAACCCACTAAAACCGCTCCAAACTGTATGGGTGTTGCTGTCGGTGCTGGCTGGGTAAAAGCCACTGATGGCCGGCAAATTGTTAAAGCCCGGTCGCTGGTTTTAGAAGCTGAGCCCACTGATTTCTTTGGTCAGAACTCTAAAAATTGGCGCGTGGAGCTGATGAACAGTCCCATCGGTCAAGGCGTTTTTTACATCGGTGACAAGCTCGATGGCTGCACGGGTACCAAGTCGTTAGCCAATGGAGAAAAAGGCAATTTTTATCCGTTGCTTGCTGTGGCTGCTGTGGCTCAGCTGCTACCTAAGGAGCAGTCCCATCGAGTTCATACTGTGGAGCTTGCTTGCTCCATTCCTACTCAGGCGATGAAAGGTCAGCTCACCAGCTTGAAGGGTCACCACTTGCTCAATGTGAATGGGGCTAATGTTCAGGTCAATATCACCCGTGTTGTCGCTCAACCTGAGGGTTTGGGTACCTGTGCTCAGATTGCACACCTACAAGCTGTTAAAGGTGCTCAGCCCGCTAGCTTTGCTGTGCTAGATATGGGTTTTGCTAATACTACGATTACCGGCCTGGATGAAGAAAATACCTTGCTGGGCTTTCACTCCACGACACCCGGTGTTGCAAAACTCTATGAAACCATTGCCCAGCGACTCAACAGCAATGGTCATCCCGCAACCATTGAGGAAGTAAGGCTCGGTGTTGAGACCCCCAACGGGGCCACATTCCTACTAAAAGGCCATGGCTCTACCAACTTTGAGGACATCTACTACAGCGAGTTAGAGCGGTGGTTTGATGCTCGGATGAGTGCGATCGCAACGGGAGCACAGAACATTTTAGATAAAGCCCAACACACCTTTGTGGCGGGTGGGGGTGGTCAATTGCCTGGGGTCAAGGGGTTGGCTGCAAAGCTTGGCTATGGGGTGGCTACTGATCCACAAGAAAAAGAAGTTCAGGGGCTTTATCTGTTGGCCTACTAAGGTTTCACCCATACCCGAAACAACACTATTGACGCTTACTCATGGCAAATACCGAACGCAAAGAACACCGCATCACCCTACCGCAACACTTAAGAACCCGCGCTCAGGAGCGTGCTGATCAACTGGGTTATAGCTCAATGCTTGAGTATGTCTCGGAGCTGGTGGTGGTGGACACGTCACCGTTAATCACCCGTGGCGTTGCCCAGGTGCCCCAGTCACCACCGCAACAGGAAACACCCACGATTGACGTGAGTAGTGGTGACGGCTGGGGCGCTGAGGTTTAAACCAGCAGTGCCCATCATCTACCACCGATTTTCACTCGTTCACAGCCACCTTAAACGTAATTAATACCCATTAAGACTCATGCAAAACCCCATCACGTACTACGCCCAAACCCCTGCCATTGATAGCTTGTGCGAGCTATACGGCTCTCACTGGCAGCACATGCCGCACTTAGAAAAGCTAGCGATAGCCTCAGCAACGGCCCAGGCCGTATTCAGTGCCGAATCCGATGTGTATGACGCGCTGTTGAGTGAAACGTCTATCCCTTATCTGGCGGCGTGTGATGGCTTCATATTCAACAATCACAACCCTGTGATTGAGCTGCTGGAACAGCTAGACCAAGAGCTGGATGCAGGGAAGGCAACAGCTCTGGTCATTGGCATCTACTCAAACCTGGACTTCACCCAAAGCAAGTAAAGTTCAGCCTTCAGTCCATTAGAAACGAAGTTTATTTCAACCAATCAAAATCATGACTCACGTCTCTGAAAACCTCGTGAATGACCCGCGAGTTGCTAGCACTTTGGCAACCCCACTGCATTACACAGACATCCTTGACCATCCCTCCATGGTCTCCCTTTGTCAGGCCTGGGGAGGGCAATGGGAAGCCCTTAGCATGGCCCACCGCCGCCTAGTGGCTGCTCAATTGCTGGCGCAAGTCGCCCTGGATGAGCTAGGGCTGGCTGGTGACCCCTTAGAAGAGTTAGCTTTTTGCGTTCAGTTCCCTCTTAACAGGGAAGCCCTTATTCAGCACTTTTATGACCTGGATGAAAACCTGGATGCAATCCAGTGTTTGGCGATGGTTAAAGAGTTGCAGCGTGACCCAGCAAAATTCTAATTACAAAGAGATTGAAAGATGGTTCAGCTAGATTTTTCAGACGATGAAATCGAACAACTGTTAGAGGCTCTTAGCATTGCCTCAGCTGCTTGCAGAGCAAACGATGAAGCCTTGGCTAATCGGTTTCAAAACCTAAACCTACAACTTCAGCTATGCACTGTTGATGCAGCCAAAATCCTAGATGAATACCCTGAATTGATTGAGTCGGCCCAGACCATTTTTGAGCTTAGAGGCTATCACTCGTGTATTGCCGAAGTTTGGAACGATGATGCCCAGCGTGAGGCTCTCTCTCAAGACGCACAGGTCCAGCTATGCGAATTGATGCGCCGTTGTAATCAGCGACAAAGCGAAATGCGGAGTGCTGGCTTTGAGCAGACTGGTCTGTGGACGACTCAGGACATCAGAACTGCCTATCTATAGGCAATCAGTGAAAAGAGACTGGGAGCCCGCAAAAGTCCCCAGTCTCCTCTATCCCGACGATCAGGATTCAATCATTATGACTCCACTTCGAAAAATACAGGGAATTCCGATAAAACCGCTGGAATATCGCATCCATTTCTGCCTCATCTTCCTTGTCAGTGCGGCCGGACTGTTTGCCACGTTGAAGCTGGACAGCACTATCCAACAGTGGAACGCCCAACGGGAAGACAACCGCGCCCATGAATCGGATATCGCCGCCATCGAAAAACGGGCTGAAATTGCCCAGGCGGCCATTGACAACAAAGTAAACCAGTACGACTCGGTAACACTGGGCAACTACGTCTGTGACCCGGACAATACCCCGTCGTTTACGACATTGCCCTACGTAGACGACGCCTATCTAGACGTCTCCGACCAGAACGATCGCATCATCGGCTACCTCGAATACGGCACATTCACCTTTAACCCTGGCAATTGCCAGTAGGAGTTTCCATGAAAAGAGCCTCATCACAAAGCAAAGCGGCCACCAACGGTTATCAGCCTGGGGTCACCTCTGGGTATGCACCTGGCTATCAACCAAATACCCCCACCGTCAAAGATGAGCATGTGCTCATCGCCATCGCCATGAGTCCACTGCGGGCCGGGCAGCGGTCGTACCGGTTTCTATCGAGTGTCAAAGGATTTGGCGTGATTGCCAGCCTGATGACTGTCTACTGCGCTGGCCTGTCCATTGAATCAATCATGATATCCATGCCATCGGCAATGCGGACCGGCGACTTTGCCGGGATTGAACGCACCACGGCTGGCAAAGCTCAGGTGGAAACCCTGCGCCGACAGCGGCGATTTATCCCCAAACCCTACGTTGATGATGGGGCGGAACTGGGGCGGCTCAACCCATGGCCCAATATTCAGCGCACCATCCTATCAAACTACTTTCAGTGGTTGCCGATGTGGATTCGTGGCCGCGTTGCTAGCGACTATTGGACGGTGTGGAGCGCGCCCGGCACCCTCGCCTTAGCGGTGGTGTTTGCCATCACCATCCAGCGGTTTGAAGGGTTGATTTGGCGGAAAAAGTCCAACGTCGACACCATGAAGGAGTTCTACGCTGCCAACGCACAAAAGATGGTGACGGCAGACCCCAAAGCCATTGCCCTGGCTAGCTATAAAGCGCAACAGCACAACAGCCAGGGAATGGGCAGTGTGGTTGGAACGTTTATCGCCGTGGTGCTGCTCTATGGCTTGGAAATCGCCGCCTTTGCCGGGTCTTTTGCCGGGGCTGGCAACTGGATCATTAATACCATCTACGCCGGGCTGAACATCTTTGGATTCGAAGTTTTTGACCGCATGGGAGCAGACGAGCAGGCATGACCTACCACAACCAATTTGTATCGGAAAGTAAGCAGCTGCGCTCAAAGGGCTCGCAGCTCAGCCAGCTGCACCAGATTTACAAAGGTCTGGGCCTCGCCACTACAGCTGTCTCTGGTGTCGCGGTGGTGGCCAGTGGGGGTGCTCTTATTCCACTGGCCATTGGGGCGATTACCTACGCCGGTGCGCTTCTCAGCGAAAACCAGCGCACCGGTAAACTCAAGCCATTGCCCTGGGTGAGTAACGATATCGGTGCGATCGCATCGGGAGCATTGCACCAGACACAACAGGCCACACTGGGTACCCAGGCTCATCACTACCTCGACCCTGAAGATAAAGCGCTGTTCTACCTGACTAATTTCCAAGGGCACAGGCTTACCCAGCTAGCAGAACAGATGGAGCCTGAACAGTTCACTCACATTCTCACTAACCTGGTGGATCACCTGGTTACGGCCCATGAACCCGCACTCAACCATCCTGAGCTATTGGGACAGGCTCTAAAAACTGACTTCTTTGACAGTGCGATCGCAAACCTTCCAAAAGCCGCCTCTCAGGTCGTTGGGGCTAAAACTCGACTCGCCGCTGTGGATGTTCAAGCGCTGCCGGTGGCGAGTCAAACGGCTGGAAGTACTGATTTATATACACCTTCAAAAATTGAAGCACCAGGCGGCTTATCGATTCGTGAGGATTGGCAAGCGGTATTTGCCCGTGTCGTCAATCAGGCTGAATTCCCCAGCGTGTTTATTTATGGCAGGCAGGGGACCGGCAAAACGACCACGGTTAACTATCTCCTCAGCTTGATCACCAACCGAAAAATCGTACTCGATCCGCATTACCGATATGGAGCCTGGAAGGGCTGCGAGGTGATTGGTAAGGGCATGGACTACACCGAAATCGACGAATTCATTCAGGAGTGCCTGGAGGATATTCAAACCCGCTATCAGATGTATGCGACGGTTCCCAACTATCGACCCAATATTGTCACCATCGTCTGTGAGGAGTTAACCAACTGGGCTGAGCACATCAGCAAGGGAAAAGCCTTTACCAAGGCATCTTTGAGCGACTTTAGAAAAGCGGGCTACCAGTCGATCAGCGTTGCCCATGGTGAAACCAATACTGCTCGTGGAGGTGCTACCGGCACTCGCAAGATGCGTGATGAGGGGGAGGTACACATCAAATTACTGGCGAAGGGTAAGGCTCGGATCACGTTCCCAGATGAACCGCCCTTTATCCTGCACTATCCCAATCTGGAGCCCTACACCCAGGTCCCTAATAGCTATCTAGCTGAGCATGATGCACTCATTGATGAGCTAGCTGAGAATGATTTTGAAAGCCAAATCATCAAGGAATCCCCTTCAATAAAGCTCCCTACGAAATGGGAAATGGCTAAATCCAAAATGCAGGCTGTGGATAGTCCTTTACTACCTCTAATTGAGTGGCTTGAAAGCAGAGAAGAAAACTCATTCTCTATGCAATTCATCAAAGAAAATGGGAAGTTGCGAAACACTATCGGAAAGCATGAGTATTTCCAGGGGAGTAGCGCTAGAGAAAAAGTAGAATCTGCTGTGCTGTTATTAGTTAGAGATGGGCTACTTAATTATGATGGCAAGACTGTTTTTAATAACAATAAATAGCCTCTGGGCGATTGGGTGGGCGTTGGGCGATTTTTGCTCTGGGCGCACTGGGCGATACGGAAAATAAGGCCGCCCAGTGCGCCCACCCAGAGATCGCCCAGACGATCGCCCAAGATTCGCCCAAGATTCGCCCAGCATTTTTAGGTTGCATTTACGTGATTTTGAAGAGACAGAAAAAACACTTAAATTGAAGGTATCCCCATGACGTCAAATACGGTTCCTGAATTAGTTATCACGCACAATCTTAGAATTGCGAATAAAGTATGAATTGAAAAAGTTAAATCGACTAGTCTATAGCCCATTTTTACTCAACAAATCACTGCATCTACGTTCCCATAAAATCACTGACTTGTCACAAAACAATGAAACAAAATCCTGAAAATTATCAAACCCTAAAAGACCAAATTAGCCATCTGATTGAGTTGTATGATCCGTCCGGTTCTGCACTGCTTGAAATCGCGGTTGATGTCGCTGATAGGTACTCAGCACTCGCGCATGTATCAGAACTGTTAGCTGTGTCCCATAGTCAAATGCGAGTGCTCGAACATCGTCACGCGCTACTGGAGAAACATGGGATTCCCATCCAGTAAAAATCATTGCATCTACACCAGTCCTGGAAATCAAGATATGTCACTGAATCACCATGAAAACCACGAATCGAAAACCAGACTTCACCCGCCATAGGGGAAGCGGTCGGTAACCACATCAATAAGCGCTTGGGCGGTAGCTGTAGATTCGGTTACCGCTCGCTTTTTGAAGAGGGGGGAATAAAACGACTCTAAATTTATAGACATCATTCAGGGGCGTGGTGATGCGGTGTTAACTGGATCCGGTTATGTATGGATGCGACTCAATGTGGAGTCCATAGAATTTACAGCTACCGTTGCACCCGGTTCTACGACTGTTGATGCTTGGTGTCCTTTAGGATGTATAACCGGGCATTGATTGGCTCATCATAGATAGTTTCAGTCACAGTACAGAAGCCTATCTGCTTCCACTCGATCACATTAGTCTGACGTACCGGTAAATACTGAATCGAGGCATAGTGTTTTTTAGAAGTACCGGGGACCGCATCCAGTAAAAGGCACCCGTAAATGACTATAAATTTACTCAAAAAATCCTTGCAGATTGATTTCCTGCAAAAAGGTGCCAAATGCTCCCTTGAAATTCACGAAACTACTAGGTTAGATTGGGAAACTACACCTAACAAACAAATAAAAGTGTACCAGGACCTATTAGTTAATCTAGCTTCAGATCTACTTGCCAGTGCTATTATTGCAATTCTTGGATTCTTAATTTATATGTTTTTCTACTGGCGAAATAGGAAAGAACAGCTCGAATTTTTCGGATTAACAACTAAAAATCCAAATATAGAACTTTACCTTTCAAGATTACAAGTCAAACCGCAGGGAACAGAAGGATTAATACATATTGATCGTGGATTCATAGGCCCAGCAATTATCAAAATAGAAAATGATGCAGCACTCCGAGTCCGACAAGAGCTAGAAGCAAAAGTTTTAGCCCTATTTCCTCAAAAAGTTCAAGATTGGTTGGGTAGACAAAGCATCAACTTAAAAGCATTAAAAATTCCAATTAAAATAGGCCCTCCAAAAAGTGATGAAGGCAATGTACATGAGTACTTGAATACAAACTTAATACTTCTTGGCAGTAAAATGTATAATCTGCTATCTAAATACTACTTAGAGGAATATCTTCCGAAACATTCAAGTTGTTATTGCTATTACGAGAAAAATGAAGAAGGCGAGCGTATCATTGGAATTCGTTATAAAGAGGGGAACATTGACGATACACCTATGAAAGGTAGATCATATGGTAGAGAGATCGGTTTTATCCATAGATTTAGAGATATAGAGTCTAATATCACTGTCTTTCTATGCATCGGTCATGGGTCCTCAGCAACAAGTGGAAGTGTCAGATTTTTAATGAAACGGTGGAAAGAGCTTCATAAAGAATATGGTAGCCGTGACTTTATAATTTGTTTGGCTTTCGAAGGGCAAATTGCTAATGAAGAACCTATAGTCAAACCAAAAGTAGTATGGAAGAAGAAGGTTGACTAAAGTAAGAGATATATAAGAATACCTCGGTTAATGGACTAATTTCACTAGCGGAGAAGCTGAATCCCTTGAATTTTCGTATAGAAGACGAACAGATAAATGTGCTTATTAGAAGACTTTGATCTTTTGATACTTCGAAGTCTTCATTTGTTCTGAGTGAACTTCTGAACAAAAAACAGCTTGTTGAGTGACTCATATAAAAACACTCAGAGAAAGCAAAATGCCAACAAGAGAAATTAACAAATATATTCTAATCATAAAGACTGGAGTATTCCCTCCAGTTAATAAACTTACAGAGTCATACCATTTCACTTTTCGAGGTTCAGACACTACTCCTATAAGCTGACTGATATGCAGTGCCTCTTCAAAACGAGAGATTTGTTCAAATTTTTTACTTTGATATTTGCGAAGATGAAGCGTAAGCAAAATACCTGAAAGAGAGGATGCCATAACCAAGATAGATATAGCTAGTGTGACGTATCTATTCTGAAATTGCTGGTGAAAAAATATAGCACCTATAGTGAAAGCTAAAACTAATTGAAGAGCTTTCCAAGATTGGTCGCGAGTATGTTGATGCTCAGACCAAGATATTTTGAGTGCTGCTCGAATACTTTCAGTTTCAGGCGAAATTTTATAATCTTGCTTATCCATAGCCACCCTCGTTTAAAAAACTAACAACCATTCGTGAACAGTTAATCATATACAACTAGATTCTGAGCAATTCCTCGATATATAGAGTCTACTCTATAGCTCTTTCTAGGTAACTGCTTAGGCCAGTCCTGTGAAAGTGTACTGGCAATAAGCTTTACATTTGGACGAAGCCATCATTTTGTAAGGATCAGGACCTTACTCTGTAATTTAGGCAACAGGTCAAACGTACTAGCTTGAGATGATTTTGGCTAGTTTAGAGCTACTTCAGAAGTAATACTCCAACAAAATCAGTTATTACTACCAGGAATTTTAATTTGTAGACAAAGCTTTTTTAAGCTTTGGAAGTTGGATTGATCTTCTAGAAAGGCTTTCGGAAATTATTAAAAGTATTCATTTGACCTTGAAAAGGCTACTGCAAAGTACTAGAACTACCGGGAACCTGACTGCTCTTAAGCTTAGAGCTAGAAATATGGGACCAGTCAGTAGCATTAGCTATTTCCTCAAATTGGTAGCGAATGACCAACAGAAGCTATGGGTACTGATTCCTTCCAATGAGGAAGCAAACTAACCAACCAAACGATAGTACGTCGCCCGACTAATACCCACCTGCTTACAAATCTCCGTGATGGGCATTTCTCCAGCATCAGCCAAGCGTTTAGCCTCTAGCTCTTGACCTTTGGTAACCGTTTTCTTACGTCCACCTTTACGACCACGTGCACGAGCAGCTTTCAAACCAGCTTCAGTGCGTTCTTTGATAATGTCCCGTTCTAGCTCGGCAATACTGGCCATAGTGCGAAAGAAGAACTTGCCCATAGCGGTTGATGTGTCGATCTGGTCTTGAATAGACCGCAACTCTACACCCAGGCTTTCAAGCTGTTCAGATAGCTCAATCAGACATGACACCTTAAATTTTTATGTAAAGGCATAGGGTTTTGAAGGTTTTAGAATCTGGCATACAATTAGAATAAATAGCTAGTTGCATAAGCCTCAAGCAGTTCTGTATGGTCACTGACTTGTTGTGTACCCGTGTTTGAGACTTTAGGCTTCCTGTAAATGAAATGTCCGCTTAATGTCTGTGATAACTAGCTAGTTTGGTACGTCCCTCTACCGCAGTTAATCAATTGGAATACCCGATAATTGCACTCATACCAAAATTTTTCGTTCATCCGTACTTTAGAAGCTTTGGTGTACCGTTTTTAACCTTATTTCTCATCATTTCCTTTAAATCAGGTAGTAGAAAAAGTGCGGAGATCTATCTAGAAGATTTATTAGTTGGAGTTGATCTATGCATAATTTCTTTAGTGATATTTAGCATAGGGTTGATTGATGAGATTGGATATTCCTTAGACTCTTTGCCTTCTAGAGCTATTCAAGAGTTGCTAAGAAGTGATGTTTTAAGTGCAGAAACTGTACTTCTAATAAATTCTACAATAGCAGCTCAGTCTGAGATTATTGATGAAAAAATATACTTATCATTTATTGTCCTATTACTCATGTTTCTTTACACTTCAATATTATCCTTTTTAATTAGAGAGTTTGGGTGGAGAGCAGACAATAAGCCCAAATTTTTCAGCGCAATTCTTGTGCCCAATATAATGGGCCTAATGCTTCTTATATTAGCTTCTTGGTGGGTTAGCTTTTAGTGAGAGATTAACTTGCAATCCTCCAGAATTGATAAGTAGTCGTAAAAAAATTAATTACAAAACAGAATCAATAGAACCCTTATTTAGCAACCAACGAAACTAAAATCTCTGTAACTTTTATTGGTCAGGTACTTAGTGGTCTGCTCAGAATCACTATGTTGGTGTGTGGTATCGTCAAAACACCGCTTGTAAATAGCATCATCCTACTGTGCCAGCGGGACCAAAACCGCTCTGATTACCCTTGATTGGAGAAAGTGCCCCAAAAATCGCTAAAGCCCGTTCTGTCCTTGACTGTTGTCTATTTCCACAGCCGATATTGACAGTAGTAGCTCTTCCAACTCTCTGACAGTAGATAATGAAGGCTTATCCCTAGCTTGCTAAACATGAGATGAGACTGCTTTACATCGTTTCCAGGTGTTACCATTGGCTAAGGCCCACAGAACTTGAGAAGGTCCAGATCAGGCAGTACATAGCGAGCCAACTACGACATAACCGGTCACTCCTGAAGCGTTCTGGCACCGTCTGGGATGACGAGAAAAAAGCCCGTCAAATTAGCAATAATCTGGGGCGGCGATTACTATTTAGACTGAATCAAACGCTGATATCAGTCGAACGCCGGGGAATTGAACCATTCACATGGTGGTTAGCTCGTGCCGACTTCTTCCAGGCTATGGAGCGTTTGAGCCCTACGCTTGAAGCTATAGGAGTTATTGCAATCCCCTTTGTACTGTTCCTCGCAACTCAACGCTATGAAGAAAATCTACAGCAGCGAGAACTAGAAAGACTCAGGCAAGAAGCTGTCACAGGTTATCTAGAGCAGCTATCAACCATAATGCTCGATTTAGATGGAAATTTACTTGATCCAGAAAATGCAGAGCTACGTACCCTTACAACTGCGGCCACCATGGCAACACTCACCGATCCTAATCTTAATGGAGAGAGAAGAACTCAAATCCTAAGGTTTCTGTCTCGTACAGGATTAGTTCACGGGGATAGATCAAATTACAGCCCAAGTATCCCAGACAAAGACTACATAACTTTAAATTTTCAGGGATTACAGCTAATGGGCACTGATCTTAGCTTCACAATATTTGGCCCTGTTTCTTTTGAGAATGCAGACCTGAACAGAGCCAACCTGCAAGGCGCAGACCTGAACAGAGCCAACCTGCGAAGCGCAGACCTTCGAGGCACCAATCTGAACAGCGCCAATCTGGACAGCGCTAACCTGCGAGGCGCATTCCTGGACAACGCTAACCTAAAACGCGCAGACCTGGACAGCGCTAACCTGCAAGGCGCATCCCTGGTCAGAGCTAACCTGCAAGGCGCAGACCTGAACAGAGCCAACCTGCAAGGCGCATCCCTGGTCAGAGCCAATCTACGAGGCGCATTCCTAGTCAGCGCTAACCTGCAAGGTGCATCCTTAGTCAGCACTAACCTGCGAAGCGCGATATTATGTAGAACAAAAATACCAAATAGAATTGATATTAATCCAGATAAAGACTGTAACCAATTTGGCATTGATCTAGAAAAGGAGTGAAACCAGCTGATGTTCCTATGACAATCTTGCCTGGCTAGCTACAACGCTCACGAACCTTGAACTTACCTAAGAAAATCCATTTTGTCCTTGACTGCCAGCTATTTCCGCAGCCGATACTAGCAGCACTGTATCCATTGAATTTAGTGATTTGAGCTTTTTCTTGGCAGCCTTGCTAGGCTAACTCTGACGCTACTCATACTTGGCGCACGTGTTCAATCTTTTGGATATAGGGCGGCCTCAAGTTGGTAATCGTCTTCTTTCTTGCGCCTTTGCGACCACGGGCACGAGCAGCCTTCAAGCCTGCCTCAGTAGGTTCTTTGATAATGTCCCGTTCCAGCTCAGCAATACTGGCCATGGTGCGAAAGAAGAACTTACCCATGGCGGTTGAAGTATCTATCTGGTCCTGAATAGAGCGAAGTTCTACACCTTTGAACTCTAGAAATTCTGATACCTCGATTAGGTGGTTAGTCAGTACAACGAGTAGTCAATCAAACAATCGACAATCGGTACAGCAGTTAAGTATTCTCTCCAATGCTACGGGCTACCTGTGATTCAGGGACTATACAGTCTTGTGGGTCAGAACCTGGCACAGGAGATGTATGTTCCCTCTGTTCTCTGGCATTAAAATACTTTAGGAATGCACTTTGGTCTTTACCTATGACTAATTCCACCCTAACTTGTCCACGTTCCGGTGCATCGAAAGACATTGATTGAATAGATACTGACCTAGGTTCTACTTCAGTAGGAGCAAGCTCCTGAATAGCAACCTCGAAAGCTTTCTCGATCTCTCTAAGTGACAAGTCTTTGATATTTTTTTCAGGAGTATCCATTAGCCTATAGTGCAAATAAACTATTGAATAGAGTATATAGCGTTTCTCAGTCACGTGAGGTACATTCTCAGAGCTAAAGCTTGCCAGTAAAAGGATCAGTTGCACCTCACCAGGTTAGGAAACGCTATAACCCCATCAGGGGCGCATCTGAGGGTTCGGGGAACCGATAAATCCAATTTGCGAAAATAGAAGTAGAAAAAAAGGCTGCCCGAACCTGGGCAAGCCCTCACAAAATATCACTTCTATGTTAGCGCCTCCTTCAAAGGACTGTTCTGAATCA
>JBCDFI010000097.1:0-13073 GCA_039178155.1 Cyanobacteria bacterium P01_H01_bin.105 | reverse complement strand
TGATATTGAGGCAGTTAGAGACCATGCTATCGATGCTTTAGAAGAAATTCAAGAGAGTTCTGAATTAACAGAAACGGTGCAGCAGACTGCGATGGAAAAGGCTGATGAACTGCGGAGTACAGAGTCTGACGACGCACGATAGTTCAATGATAGACCGTAGCTGGCGGCTCAAAGAGTGTTATGGCACAGGGGTAAATTCCCTCCGTTTCCCCATTCATTGCAAAAAGCCGATGGATTGTATGTAATCACATTTCGAGGATGTACTGTTATGTATCAACCTAAAACTGGAAAACTGCGCCAACCTACGAATCCTGGCAGTGTATCTACGTGCGACTGCCCTGCTAATAACGGCTTGACTCAGCAATCTGGGCCTGATAGCCTACTGAATAAGCAACTGTAACGGTTGTTTTTCGCACCCAAAAATTTAGCTGCGCGAGATGGTAGTGCGCCAACACCACCACCCCGCTAACCCGCCCAACTGAGTAGTCCAGTTGGTGAGCTGTGAGCATTTTACAGCCACCCTGAGTTTAGTTGCAGGGTGGCTCTATTTTTGGGGGCTTTCCTCCCTGTCGTTTCGTGGGTATCACCCACCAAGGAAAACGCCCCTATGACCTTTTCAAACCAGACACCTGGCATCCCGGTGCCGCCCAATCTGCCTGTTGATTTTTCCAGCAGTCTGCCCCCAGGTGGGTCTATCCGCCATATTCTGCTGGGTCATCCTAGCCATATCCGCCAAACCATTCACCTGCTGCATAATCTTCGCTATGTCGAAACCAGCCAGTGGAGTCCGCAGATCGAAGTGCCTGATAATCGACTGATCTTGCGACCACAGACCGACGATGTAATCAGCATGTTAGTCCGGCGCTTGTAAGCCCACATGTGATCGGAAAATTGCGTAAACGAGCACTACCCCCTCTAACTTCTCTTTGCCAAGAGAGGATTAAGGGGGCGGTAATGCCGGATTTTGAACTTCAACCCAAGGTGTATTTACACCGGGGTGGAGTATTGGATAAATGTGAGCCAGCTAACCATATAGAACAGACCTCAAAGTGAAGAATCACCCTCAAAATGTTGTTTTAGGTACTCAGTTACCTCTGGTAGCGTCATCCCAGTGCGTTGTTGTACCAACTCAGCTGCTGCCATGGTCTGCTGCTGGGCTAATAATTCACGAATGCGATCGCAAATAGGACCACTCTCTTTCACCGGCAAAGGCTTAACATCCGGATAGGCCTCAACATAAGCTACCGCATCCTTTAAACTACAGGCCTTCACCTGCCTAACCAGCTTCACAGCCGATACTTTGCGTTTCTGTTGTAACAACATTCGCAACCGATCATTCACCGTATGGCGATCGATATCAAAAGATTCTGCTGCCACATGGCCTGGAGCATCGGACAGCTGTTCCACATATGCCTTAGCATCCTTCAAGCTCCAGCCTGTAGACTCTCGCACTAATTTGATTGCCCTAATCTTTTGGCCCTGCTCCCTCAATGCCCAAACCTGTTCTCGATCAATGTCGGTTACCACTGCTGGATGACTGGCCATTGAGGGCGTTGAACAATTGGGCAATGGCCCTAAATTTGGAAATGTCTCTACATAGTCCTTTACTTCTTTTAGCCCACATTCTGTCACTGACCGCAACAACTTAATCGCGTCAATTTTTCGTCCCTGCTCCATTAAAGCCCGTACCTGTTCGGTGACGTTGGCAGGCGGTTGTTTTGCTGGCAGTTCCAGATCGTCATCTGGTAATTCATAGTCAACTGTCTGGGATAGATGACGGCTATTACGGTCTGGTGTTGAGGTTACTCGATTGGGTGGCTCTTCCTGGGGCTTTGGTAGTAAATCTGGCGTGTCATCTGGTGTGTCATCTGGTGCATTGGCAGCCCGAGCCCCCTGTTTTGGCTGGACTGCTAGCCAAATGAAAACAATGATTACAAGAAGTGCGATCGCAATATAAACCAGCTGCATTCGCACCTCCCGTCAAAAGATCAACATGTTGCCCTGTCAGGAATTGAGTCGCTAAACGTAGCGCTAGCATGGCCTCGTCTCTAGCTGCGTGAAGAATAAAGTAACAGGTGGTCTGTACTTCGCTTAGCCTACTGACCTAACATCTGCAGCTGATACAAGCTAGCATACAATCCATCCGCTGCCAGTAGCTCATCATGGCTACCCTGCTCCACTAGATGTCCCTGCTTTAGCACCAAAATCCGATCCACATTGCGAATGGTCGATAGCCGGTGGGCAATGATAATGGCTGTGCGATCTGCCAACAGCGTATTTAATGCCGATTGAATTTGAGCTTCAGTGCCCACATCCAGGTTCGCAGTTGCTTCATCCAAGACCAAAATGCCAGGATTCCGAATCGCGGCGCGGGCAAAAGCCAACAGCTGTTTCTCTCCACCGGAAAGGTTGGTACCTCGCTCCCGGAGCATCGTGTCGTAGCCCTGGGGCAGCTGCTCAATAAAGCTGGCCACATTAGTGGATGCGGCCGCATGGCGAATTTGAGCTGGGGTGTATTCTTCCCCTAGGGTAATGTTGCTGCTCACATCTCCTGAAAAGAGAAACCCGTCTTGTAAGATAATCGCCATCCGTGTGCGCAAGGCGCTTTGAGCCAGGTTTCGAATATCGACACCATCGAGCAAAATCTGACCCTCGCTAACTTCATATAGACGACAAAGCAGACGAATGATTGAACTTTTACCTGCGCCAGTGGGGCCAACCAAGGCTACTTTCTCTCCAGGGCGAATGGTGAAGTCCAGATCTTGTAGTACGTATTCATCGGTCTTGTAACCAAAGGATACATGGTTAAACCGAATCTCACCGGGGAGGACATTGCCTCGCTCATCAGTGGGTTCGGCCAGTACTGCCGGGTCATCAATATCCTTAATTTCGATCGGCTCATCTAAGAGATCGTTTAATCGCTCAACGGCAGTAAACCCGGCTTGAATCGCGGTGAACTTGTCGGCAAACTGACGCAGTGGTTCAAATAGTCGCTGGCCAAATAGGATAAATGTCGTCAGAGTGCCAATTTCCATGTTTTGGCCCAGCACTAGCCAACCACCAACGCCGAGAACGCATGCGATCGCAACCAACGCAATCCACTCCAAGGTCGCCGATACCGCCGAATCGTAAAAGATAGTGCGATCAACCGCCGTCATGTAGCGTTCATTGGTAGATCGAAACAGATTGGCATTGAACTGTTCTCGCCGAAACAGCTGTACAACCTCAATACCGGCAATGTTCTCCTGTAGGTTTGAATTTAGTGCCGATAGCTCCTCACGGGCCTGGTAGTTAGCCTTGCGATACTGTTGCTGAAAATAGACAATAATGGCGGTAACAGGCACCAGCAACAACATCAGCATTAGTCCCAAGCGCCAGTCGATCAGCAGCATGATCACCACCGACACCACAATGGAGAACATGTCGCTAAAGATGCCGATTGCCCCGGTGGAGAATACATCGCCCAGGGCATTCACATCGCTAGTCAAGCGGGTAATCAACCTGCCCACAGGGGTACGATCAAAAAATCGCATCGATAGGGCCGTGACATGGTGAAACATGTCATTGCGGATATTGCGAGTAATATCTTGCCCCACTTTTTGCACCAAGAAACTCTGCCAGCCATCTAGGGCCAACCGAGTGCCAATGCACAGCAGTAACAGCACAATCAGAATATTTAAGCCATCCTGCAGAGGACGATCGGTCAAAAACTTCCAGGCTCCAGCTTCTTGCCCCACCAGAGAAATTGCCTGACCAATCAGCACCGGCTGTAATGCTTGGGCAAAAGCCAACGGTACTAGCAGCAGCAGCGGTAAATAGAGATGTTTCTTCTCTTGAAGAATATAGGGTAGCAGACGTTGAAAGAGCTGCCAGTCGTAGGTTGAACCCTTTCTTTGTGTTGTTGCAGAGGGCGTTGTTGCGGCAGAAGAAGCCATTAAGCTGTCACCATCCCTTGCTGACGGATCAAGTCTACATACTCACTAAGATTATCCACGTTCAAACGATAGCTCAGAGGGTGTGCTACCAAACGGGCTGTACTTTCAAACAGCACTTCTAGCTCCATCAGGTTGTTTTCTTTGAGGGTGCGTCCGGTCGAGACTAAATCCACAATCGCCTCAGACATGCCTGTGATCGGCCCTAGTTCTACAGAGCCATAGAGTGGAATAATCTCGACGGGTAAATCGATGCTCTGAAAGTAACGACGGGCGCTGTTGACAAATTTGGAGGCGACGCGACAGTGGGGAGGCAAATCTAGGGCTGAGCGATAGGGGCTATCTTGTTTGACCGCGACAGAAAAACGACAATCGCCAAATTTTAAATCTGCCAGCTGGGCTACTTGAGGTTCTTTTTCGTAGAGAACGTCATAACCGACAACCCCCAGTTGGGCTTGCCCGTATTCTACATACACGGGCACATCTTGGGCCCTGACTAGCAGTCCTTGGGCTCGGCCGCTGCTTTCGACAATTTGTAGCTGGCGATTGCTGCTGTCTAGAAATCCACTAAAATCTAGCCCGACCCCTTGCAACATGCGAATTGTGTCTTTGAGTAACGAGCCCTTGGGTAGTGCAACGGTAATCATGGGGGGCGGTGATGGTTAATTGTATGTAGCTATTTTAACAATTTACCTCGACATATCTATAGGTCTATGGTCTATGGCTCTATGTCTATGGAGGGCTATGTCTATGGGGCTATGGGGGCTTATGGGGGCTATGACGCAGGACCGATGGCTTGGGCGGCGGCTTCGGCTGCGATCGCAACGTGGGTCCAATGGGTTCCTCCCTGGCAATAGACCACATAGGGGGGGCGCAGCGGACCATCAGCAGATAGTTCTGACGTGCTGCCATCGATAAACGTGCCACCGGCCATCACTAGCTGGCTATCATAGCCAGGCATTTCTGCAGGTACTGGAGCAACATAGGCCTCAACTGGCGAATGTTGCTGCACGGCGCGACAAAATGCGACCAACTTATCAGGATCTTCTAAACGAATCGCTTGAATCACATCTCGCTGTGGAGCCTCTAAGCCTGGATTGACGGCATAGCCTAGCTGACTAAATGTTTGGGCTAGTAAGTAATTGCCTTTTAAGGCCTCACCTACCATTTGCGGTGCTAAGAATAGCCCCTGAAACAGGAGTCGATTTTGATTTAATGTAGATCCCCCCGAACTGCCGATGCCCGGTGATGTTAGCCGACAGGTGGCTGCTTCCACCAAATCAGCTCGTCCCGCCACATACCCCCCTGTGGTCACAATGGTGCCACCTGGATTTTTAATCAGCGACCCAGCCATCAGATCCGCACCCATGGCGGTGGGCTCACGGGTTTCTACAAACTCGCCATAGCAGTTATCCACAAAGCAAACAGTATCTGGATTTTGGGCTTTAACTGAGCGCACAATCTGACCAATGTCATCAATGCTCAGACTAGCCCGCCAGCTGTAGCCACAGGACCGCTGAATCAGCACCATTTTTGTCTGTGGACGAATTGCGGTTGCCAAACCAGCCCAGTCTACGGTCTCTTCAGTCGTTAGGGGCAGTTCTCGGTAGCTAATGCCAAAGTCCCGGAGCGACCCGTGTCCATCGCCTCGAACACCGATCACTTCTTCTAGGGTGTCATAGGGGGCACCGGTCACGGCCAATAGCTCATCGCCAGGACGGAGTACACCAAACAAAGCGCAGGTAATGGCATGGGTCCCTGATACAAATTGGACCCTCACGGCAGCTGCCTCAGATTCAACCAAGGTAGCAAATACTTGATCTAAGGTTTGACGCCCCAAATCATCGTGACCATATCCTGAAACCCCTGCAAAATGGTGTGTTCCTACCTTATGTATTCGGAATGCCGCCAAAATTCGAGAAATATTTACCTTGACCTGAGAGTCAATTGCGTAAAAAATCGAAAATAGTGCTTGTTCTGTCGGCTGCAGTGTCTTCAGGCTATTCACTCGCTTTCCTGGGCTAATGACGCGGGCTCTAATTGTGACGCAAGTTGGCCCCTACGTTAACGCTGAGAATTTTACATGACTGTTGCAAACGTTTCAAAACCCCCTATGAATTGGCCTACAACGATCTTTATGATCGCTGTACATATTCTGGCTCTTTTAGCATTTTTACCGGCAAATTTTAGCTGGAGTGCTATTGGCGTAGCACTCTTTTTACATTGGGTTACTGGCTGTTTGGGGATTACGTTGGGATGGCATCGTCTGGTGGCCCATCGTAGCTTTAAGACCCCCAAGTGGTTGGAATATTTTTTTGTTTTCTGCGGTAGCTTAGCCTGCCAGCATGGTCCCATCGAATGGATTGGTCTCCATCGTCACCACCATGCTTTTTCAGATCAGCCGGTTGATCACCACAGTTCTACCAAAGGGTTCTGGTGGAGCCACATGGGGTGGATTTTTTATGAAGTTCCTGCCGATGGCGAAGTGCCTCGCCTGACCAAAGATATTGCTAAAGATCCGTTCTATCTGTTTTGCGAAAAGTACTTTTTGCTGATGCAGATTGTCCTGGGATTTCTGCTTTATGCGATTGGCGGCTGGTCGTTTGTCCTGTGGGGTATTTTTGTGCGCTTGGTTGCGGTCTATCACTGTACCTGGTTTGTTAACAGTGCTACCCATAAGTTTGGCTACCAAACCTACGATGCTGGCGATTATTCGACCAACTGCTGGTGGGTTGCTGTGGTTACCTATGGTGAAGGCTGGCACAACAACCATCACGCGTTTCAGTTTTCGGCCCGTCATGGCCTCAAGTGGTGGGAAATTGATACAACCTGGATGGTGATTCAGCTGCTATCTAAGCTGGGGTTAGCAACCAAAATCAAGTTACCCAAGCAAGAAGATATGCAGTCTGCTCTGCTGACCTAGCAGCTGGCCTCAACGCCGCGACGTTAGAATAATGCCGCCGGCTAAGCCGGCTAGCAGCACGGCTAAAATCCTAAAAGATGTGGACAGGAGCAACCAAAATCCTGAGATGGCTAGCAATATAACGATAACGACTAGCACGCCTAACCAACCGGATGCGGGTAAATGGCTATATTGCCTCCACTGATGGCCTGTCCACCGCCACAAGCGACGATAGGGATGGGCACCTGAAACCTGCTCTAGTCCAAATCCATTATCGCGAATGACATAGATCTGCTGGCAGCGATCGCAGCCAAATGCTTCGGTCAGGGTAATTTCCTGAATCTTTCCTCGATGACGGCAAGCAGGGCAGGGATAAACCTCACTCAAATCTATCTTCTGAACTAGCTTTTGAGAGCGTAGGGCTCGGTCCTTAAAAAAATTGCGATGGCGCAGCACTAGCTTGAGGCGAAGGGGTTAAATCCAAAATAGCCACTTCTTTTTGGAATGCGAGCGATTATTAAGATCGATTTTAGAGTTGATACAGGCTGTAACGTTGTTTGACTTCAATACTATCTATTGAAAAAAAAATCTTACAGCTTTTCCGACAAACTCACCGTTTTCAAAAAACTCCCATTAATATATATGCGTGGGTTGTTAGTTCTAGACGGCAAATTAAAGCGATTTGTCTGCGATTTTGCCGATTAGGGCTTACTTCTCAACATGACATTCGACCTTGGTATGTTACTGACGGTCTTATTGTCGTATCTCCTTATAACTCCTGTGATTTGGGTGGCTTTGGTCCACCCTTTTTTTTGCCAGTGAAGCGCGCATCATGGCTGGTATATCAAGGTTTTACCCATATCTCAGCCGTTTGGCCCCCACATTAGATGCTAGATTAAGAAGTCCAATGCCCTGTCGGGCCTGCATAAACTTTTACTGTAATTTCACCCTCAATTGGTCCGTCATAGCGTCCTACTGACCTAGGCTTTGTCTGCGCGACGGTTTCCAGAACTTAGCCGATGGCAACCCCGTTTGATATCACTCTGCAAATCGTATTAGCGGTCCTAGCTGGTATCACAGCCCAGGTTGTCGCTGAGTACTTGCGGCTACCCAGTATTATTTTTCTACTCAGTTTAGGGGTTATTTTAGGCCCTGACATGCTTGGGGTGATTGAGCCTAAGGTGTTAGGTACGGGCTTAGAGGTCATTGTTTCTCTATGCGTAGCGCTGATTCTATTTGAGGGTGGCCTTAATTTAGAACTCAAGGAACTGGGTCAGGTATCCGGCAGCCTGCGTAATTTAATTACTATTGGCACATTTATTACGTTGCTGGGTGGTGGCATGGCCGCCCACTGGTTTGGAGAGTTTCCTTGGCCCCTGGCGTTTCTCTATGGCTCTTTAGTCGTTGTTACAGGGCCAACGGTTATTACTCCGCTCCTGCGACAGGTACAGGTAGAAAAAAAAGTCGCCACGATTTTAGAAGGAGAAGGGGTGCTGATCGACCCAGTAGGGGCAATTCTGGCCGTGGTTGTGCTAGATATCTTGCTCAATGGGGATACCGATGTCGGGTTTATTGTCGGAGGGTTAGCCCAACGCCTTGGAATAGGGGCCATTATTGGCGGTGTCGGGGGTGCCCTGCTGGGACAGTTTCTAAAACGGGCTGATTTTCTGTCGGAAGAACTGCGTAATCTGGTGGTACTAGCCAGTGTGTGGGGACTGTTTGGCCTAGCTCAAGAAGTGCGCAGTGAATCGGGCTTAATGGCTGCCGTGACGGCTGGTTTAGTTCTACGGGCTTTGTCTGTTCCAGATGAGCGATTATTACGTCGGTTCAAGGGGCAGCTAACGGTTTTTTCTGTATCGGTTCTGTTTATTCTGCTGGCGGCTGATCTATCTATTGATAGTGTGTTTGCCCTGGGATTGGGCTCGGTCTTTACTGTCTTGGCTCTGATGTTGGTGGTGCGTCCGCTCAATATCTATGCCTGCACTCTCAACAGCGATCTAAACTGGCGGCAGAAAACGTTTCTTAGCTGGATTGCGCCTCGCGGCATTGTGTCGGCATCCGTCGCATCCTTATTTGCCATCTTGCTAACCGAACGAGGCATCAACGGGGGCGACTCAATTAAGGCTTTGGTCTTTTTGACCATCATTATGACTGTATTTATCCAAGGGCTAACGGCACGCAGCGTCGCTAAGTTTTTGGGTATTACCCAGGCGGATGCTACCGGTGTGGTGATTGTGGGCTGTAATCCGGTTGGTCGATTAGTCGGACGATTATTTAACCAGCAAGAAGAATCGGTGGTGATGTTTGACACCGATGAAGAAGCTTGTGAGCTGGCCAAACAAGATGGGCTGCGTGTGTATTTAAGCAGTGCCTTAGATGCTGAGTTACTTGATGAAGCAGGACTAAGTTCGATTGGAACTTTTCTCGCACTGACCACTAATGGTGAAGTGAATTCTGTGGTTGCTGAACGAGCGGCAGAGGAGTTTCAGCCGCCCCGTGTGCTGGCAGTTCTACCTCGTAGTGATAAAGAGTCAGAAGCCAAAAACAATGGTAAGGGCAGCAAGGTTACTCAAACCCCCCTCGCCATAAAAACCTGGAATACTTACTTAAAAGATGACGCGGCTGAGTTAAAAACTACCCAGCTGCAGGCTGATGACTTTGAAAAACAGCGAGAGCAGCTCAATAAGCTGATTGCTAGCGGTGATGTGCTGCCTATTACCCTGCAGCGTAACGGCAAGCTCGATGTGGTTTTAGGTCAAGGTACCTGGCAACCGGGTGATACCGTCACCTATTTGATTCATGATCCGACACCGCAGCTGCTCAGACGGTTATCGGGGGGGAAACGAACCGGACGCTTGGTCAGCGATACACTGCCGCCATCTGCTGAGATTGTAACCCCTGGTGATAATCAGAATCAGACAGAGGATAAAGAAACAGCTGATAGTACGTCTGAGTCTCAAGATAAATCTTCGGGGGGGGTGAAAGCATCGTGAGTGCGATCGCAAGTGTCCACCTAAACCACAACTTGGCACCAAATTGTCTATGCTGATTTGAGTGCTCAGTTTGTTAGATTCCCTGTCTTTTTTTCTGATTGATCGAGTGCAACGATGCACTTAAGAAATACTGCTCTCAATGTGTCATGTCTAATCCCCCCGAGCTATCTCCCAAAAGCCCAGCCCTTGCAAAGCAAACCCTGCGGAAACTCAAGGAGATTCTAATCAGTCCTTATGGGGTTGCAGCCATTGCCTCTTTAAGTTTTCATGCGGTGTTGTTTGCTGCCATTCCTCGGTTTTCCTCGGCTTCTTTTGCCGCCTTTAGCGAGGACAATGCTACGCCTGAATCTCGTACCGTACCGCTGGTTACCCTATCCCCTGCAGAACAGGGACGGTTGCCTGACTTTAATCGTCCTCAGCTGCCCTCAATTCCCAATGTGAGCGCGCCACCCTCGCTCAACAACCTACCCAATGCGAGTACGTTCAATCGTTCCAATATCTTTAATCGTTCTAGCAGTAACCGGATAACGACCCCATCATTTGGCTCGCCCAGTCGGTTGAGTCGCAATCGTCCATTTCGCAATCCTTATATACCCAGACCTAATCTATCGATTGCCAATACACCCTCTAGATCAGCACAAAGCAGCGATAGACGAACGGCGATTATTGACAATATTCCCAAACCACCTGTAGGTAGCGCGTCTGAGTTAAACACAGATCAAGATACCCTGGACAGAGAATTAGCGCTGGAGCAAGCCCAAGCTGAAGCTGCGGAACAGGCTGAAGGACTGCCTGAGCTGCCCGAACAATCTGAGCAGTCTGCAACGCCCGAAGAAGATACGCCTTCAGAGATAGCCGCAAATTCTGAGACAGAGACTCAGCCGACTCGTTTAGAACGGCTACAGGCTAAGTTTAAGTACGACGAGGCTAATACCAGCGAAGATACTGTAGACGAAAGATATACCGAGTGGCTGGCTCAAGTAACCGGCAACGAAAGTTCAGAAACCCTAGATATAGACACAGCTAATATTCAAGCACTAGACCCGATTGACTCTGGTTTGAGCCTGTGTGTTGACAATCCACCCAGTGCTGGAAAAGTTGGCATCTTGGTCGCTCCAGATGGTACTTCCAGTGAACCCGTTGTTTTGCTGAGTACAGGGTATGAAGAGCTTAATCAAGCTGTCCTGGAGGGTCTGATTAACAACCCAACGGCACTAAAGGAATTAGTAAATACTGAGTTCCCTGAGGCCGAAACAGCGGTTCCCTATGTCTTTGAATTTCCGGTGACCTATGACGCTGAAACTTGCAAAAGCAGTCAAGACGTTTTAGACGCTGTGCAAACCGCTGAATCTAATCCCGCTGAATCTAATCCCGCTGAAGAGTAGTGAGATAAGAGCGCCGAAGGCAATCAATCACACGCGACGGGTCAGGGTCAATCCGTGGCTATCGGTTCCACAAGTACTCAACAGATTATAGGTAGTCGCTAGCTCCTGAACACGTTCGGTCTTGACAGGGGTCGGTCGCCATTCAGCAGGGTGATCGTAGGCATAGTACGTCTCAACACCGTCAATGCCCAGGGCTGCCGCTGCTGGAATCAATTCTTCAGGCGAGCGACGATAGCGAACTGGGTGGGCTAAAACTGCGACACCTCCAGCTGCTTGAATCGCCTGGATCACCCATTTTGCCTGCCGTTTTTCCCCAATGGGAGCACTGCCTTGCAAATAGTATTTAAGGTCTTCACACTCTGGATTAAAGGCATAGCCCAGAATGTGAACATCCACATCTAACAAACTAGATGTAATTTCAACACCATGCCAAAGCTTTGGCAATTTTAGGGCAGCCTGACTAGTAGACCAGCTCGATGGATGCTTCCATCGCCAATTTTCTAACCATTGACAGGCTTGTTGATACCCTTTGATCGTGTGGTGGTCTGTAATTGCAAATCCTTTAAGCTGTAGGCCAATGGCTTGTTCCATCAGTTGACCAGGACTGAGCTTCCCATCAGAGCAATGGGTATGCATATGAAAGTTGTAGTGGTGAGGGCAGCTCTGGTCAGTAATCTGCTGAAAAACATTTTGCAATTTAGCAGCCTGACTCGTGAAATGACGTGTTCTGGGGCGGGCAGAGGGCTCAGCCATGGATAGAGCTAGAAACTATTGCACGATACTAATATACCCAAGCTTCCTAGACTGTAAGGACCTAAGAGCTTCTGGCTCTTAAATTCGCCATCAAAAGAAGACTTTAGCGTTAGATATATAGTCTAATACTTCTGATTTTTAGTTTTTGGAACTTATCTACAATTTCTCTTATCGGGTAGATATCTTTGTTATTCCCAGAACAGGAGCTGTAGGACTGTCTGCTGCTATAGCCTGTGGAAAACTTGTGGAAAACCCATATATACCTGTGGAAAAGTTGTGGATTCTGTGGGGAAAAGCTTCGAATTACACCATCAGTTTGGCTTGTCCGATGTATTCGATGCTGGTGGGAGAAACCTCAAATCGACAAGGTAGCACCTCGACGCCAGCGGCAATGGCGTTTCTCAGCAGCTGACCGTATTCGGGGTCAGCACTATCTCCAGGGGCAAACTGATCGCAGTCTCCTCGGTTAATGAAATACAGCATCACGGCACGGGCATCAGGCAGTAGCGCTGTCAGTTCCCGCAAGTGCTTTTGACCTCTCGTGGTAACCGTGTCTGGAAATAGACATAGAGGCCCTTGAGCCCAGGTTGAATTTTTTACCTCTACGTATATGGGACGGTCGTCAGTGGTGAGTAGAAAATCAATCCGACTTTTGGTTCCATAGGGGACTTCTCGTTTAATGGTGTCATAGGGGCCCAGGTGTTCAAAAATATGCTTTGTGAGGGCCGTTTGAATGACGCGATTAGGCAAGGCCGTATTCACTCCTACCCAAGTGGGGCCATTGTCATTGACCTCTGCTAGCTCCCAGGTATAGGCAAGTTTTCGTTTGGGATTATCACTTTGGGATACCATCACTCGTCCGTTGATATGGCATACCCCCGTCATCGGACCTGTATTGGGGCAGTGGGCTGTGATGATGTCACCTGATGCAAGCTCAATGTCGGCCATAAAGCGCTTATAGCGCTTTATCAGCCTGCCTTCTAACAGTGGGGGGAAACGATAGACCTGGGTTGGTGGCATAGGATAGGAGGTGGGGGAGCAGCTAGTTTAGTGTAAGCAATTGTCTGCTGGCTAGATTCTGTATGGATTAGTGATTTGTCGGTGATTG
>JBCDFI010000096.1:0-13077 GCA_039178155.1 Cyanobacteria bacterium P01_H01_bin.105 | reverse complement strand
CTTCTTGAGCATATTGGGCACGAATAGCGCAGCGGCAAAGCCTCCTAAAATAATAAACGGCAACCAGTGCATGGCCAGTATGGCAAAGGATAGGTAAATCGAGATTTCCCCTAGGTAGTTAGTATTACGACAACGGGCAAAAAATCCTTCCGTAATTAGCCCTGACTTGTACTTGAGGGTGTAATACTTCTGAGCATCACTACCATAGGCTAAAAACACACCCAGGATATTGACGGCAATAGCGATCGCAACCAAAGGTAGGGCAGGTTCTACTCGACTGCTAATTAAGAGAAAGGGAGCCACCCAGTACAGACCGACTACGCCAAAACCAACTATTCCTATGGGCAGAGGAACTTCCTGCTCCCACTGTTTATCAGGATAGAGTCTGTCTTTGAGCAACCATAAGAAACCGTAGGTGCCATGCAGAGCTAGATAGATCCAGGGACCCAGAGTAAAGTTCTGATAGATCAGCATTAATCCTAGAACAAAAAAGAAGGTAGTCCCTTTGTGTAAGTTGATAAAGTGTTTGACCTTCATGACATGTTTGTGGAGAGCGTCAACGGATTAACCATAGCGCAAATCAATTTTTCCTCGACTCCCTATGCCTCCCGTCCTCAATTAATATCGGAGCATTCCAAATGTGATGCTTCTCTATGAATTCCTTGCCTAAACACAACCATCAAAAATATCGACAGTTGCTAACTGTATTGGCCGTTACTTTTGTGGTGTCGCCTTTTTTGAAGGCGGGGATTGGTAATATTCTTTCTATTTCACTGCTGTTATATACCCTTATTGTTGTTGTCCATAGCTTTGCTTTGCCCAGACGATGGTTGATTGTTTATAGTGCGATCGCAATCACCGCCTTTTGCCTAGAAGTCATTTCCACTCTAAACGGGGTAAATTATCTAAATCAGCCGTTTACCCTGATCTCTCAAATCATCTTTGCCATTTATCTAGCTGGGGCCGCCTATTGGATTGGCCGAGATATTTTTACCGCCCCCAACGTTACGCTCGATACCGTCCGAGGCGGCATCAGTGTTTACATGCTGATTGGTTTTGTCTGGGCATTACTGTACGGGATTGTTAATACCCTAGATGCTAATGCCTTCTCACAGCCGTTGCTCCAACAAGACTCTTACTTGAGGACGATTCACTTTAGTTTCACCACCCTAACCACCCTAGGTTATGGCGATATTGTTCCCTTGAGTGAAGTCGCCCAGGTGCTGACTAATTTGGAAGCCATTGTGGGTCAAATGTACTCTTCGGTATTAATTGCCATCTTAATCGGCAGCTATCTTGCCCAGCGATCCAATTCAGTAAGATAGTGGCCTGGTAACTCTTACTTAATTACTTGTGCCAAAGTGATCGATCAACTGGCGCAAGACAATCAACGCAGATTTTAGGTCCTGCATGTCTAGCTGTTTTGCCGATTCATTTGCCCAGGGAGCTTGGGCTGAGTCCAAAAGCTTATATGCACGCTTCCCTTTTTCAGTTATCTTCAGCAGCTTCGCTCGTTTATCTGCCGGATTGTCCTCCCAGATAAAATATCCGCTTTTTGCCATATCATTCGCGATTCGCTGAACGCTTTGCCGTGCTTGACCCATCATTCTGGCAATTTGGGCGACCGTCAACGGATTTTCCGAGAGCGCCAACGAACCAAGCACTTTCCAGCGTGCACTCGATAGCCCACATTTCCCCGAAATGTGATCGCCTTCAGAAATCAGCAATCCATTGAGTTTGAATATTTCAAGGACCAGTTCCGTAAGCAAATCACCTTTTCTTGTTCGCATTTTTTATCTGCAAAACTTGACAGCTTACTGTCAATATTGGAATATCTGAATATTGTCAGTAGGCTGTCATTCTAGCTGCGATTAAGCCTACATCTGTACTGATTTTATAAATAAACCAGCATGCCCGAGTTCAAAGAATTTAACGAAAGCACATCACTGGCTCAACAAATGCAATCGACCGACGATGGTACGGTTGTGCTTGTCAATGTGTTTACGATTGATCCCTCAGATGAAGACGATCTGGTCAAGGCGTGGAGCCATGATGCTGACTTTATGAAGAAGCAACCGGGATACATTTCAACCCAACTACACAAAGGAGTGGGAGACAGTCCGACATTCTTTAACTATGCCATTTGGGAAAGTGTTGAGAGCTTCCGCAATGCTTTCCAAAATCCCGAATTCCAGAAACGAATCGCTCAATACCCTTCGAGTGCGATGTCATCTCCGCACCTGTTCAAGAAAATTGCTGTGCCGGGACACTGTGTGAATTAATCATCGCAACCAATCAGCAGAAAGTCTGATCGTCATATCAGGCATATAACAATCCTATTAGAGCGGACTGACGACAGCGATCATGATAAGAATCATGACTTTTAGCCTCTAATCAACAGATTCATTAATATCTTACTTAAAACCTCTAGCCTGGAAAAGTAGAAGGAATTGATCCTAAAACCTCACGTTGAATGTTTTCCTAATAAGCCAATTCAAAGCGTTTTAATTGAATCAGGGATACTCCATCCATATTGAAGAAATGGCCCTAATATATTAGGGAATGCACCAGTGGTAAACGCCGTAGGCCTATTCCCATAAGTTTTATCCTTGCAGCTATGTCTACCGAAAGTTTCGGTCCCCAACCTTCGCTTGATCCAGCATTTGAAGCTCCCACTGAGTCATCAACTGATCCCCAGATTCCCAGCAGTCAATCAGCCTTTCCAGGCTGGCGCAAAAAGTCAAATAAACCTCTGTGGCCAGCAGTTGCCCTAGCTATGTTGGTGGTAGCCGGATTGGTTGGTGTGAGAATCTATCAAAAATTGACGGCAGCTACCCCATCGGAAGAAAGGGAGGAAGCAGCCATTGACCAGGCCCGTTTACCCGTCCGAGTGCTCAGGGCACAGAAAGGACCGATTCAAGGCTGGGTCTTTGACGAAGGGTCTGTCTGGCCAGTGCGGCGACGACTGCTTAACTTTCAGGCCAGCGGCGACATTACCTATGTGGCAAAGGTGGACGGTGTAGAACTGCGAGAAGGAGATTTTGTTTCTAAGGGGCAGCTGTTGGCAACCATCGATGCCCGCAGGCAGGAATCTAGCATTGATACAGCGGTCGCCGATATCCAGGTATCGGAAACCCAGCTAAATCAGTCCAAGGCCAGTTTATTGCAATCCCAAGCAAATCTAGAAAAAGCTAAGTCTGATCTGGCATTGGCTGTAACTGAGCTGAGACGCTACGAGGATTTATTTGAACAGGGAGCGGTTTCAGAAAGCGATCGCGACTCTTACGTTAATCGAGTAGACCAGGCAGCGGCGGCACTAAAGACAGCTGAACAGGATGTGCGCTCCGCTGAGGAGGGCATTCGGTCTTCGGAAGCATCGGTGAATGCTTCATTTGCCCGCCTTAATGAAAGTTCTGTTGATTTAGAAGATACCCAGCTAGTGTCTCCCATTGATGGGGTGGTGGCCTATATCAACATTCGAGAAGGAGAGTATTGGAGTACCCAGTATCTCAATACCAGCAGCCCCCAGGACTTGATTGAATCTGCCCCCATCGTAGTGGTTGATCCCACATCCTTTGAGGTGGAGATCGAATTGCAGGCGGGTGAAGCAGAGGAGATTAAACCAGGCCAGCGAGCCTTTGTTGTCTTAGAAGAAGAAGTGAGTGCAGCCCAGGCCGCTGGAGCTAACTCTCAGGGATTGTTAGATATTGCTAGACAGCGAGGCAGTGGAGGGCGGGTGTTTGCGGTGAGTCCTTCCCAAACCCCCGGCAGTCGCGGTACTGAAATCACCATTCGTGGACTGGAACAAGTCGGTAATCTCAAGGTGGGGGGCCGAGTTTACGTCTGGGTAGAGGTGGCCAGTGATAATGACGCCGTCGTCTTGCCCGTCGGTGCAGTGGTCTCTAGAAATCAACAATTTTATGCCTTTGTGGTCAATGAAGTTGATGGTACTGTCCAGCAGCGACGGGTGACCGGCGGTATTGAAGGACTTTCTGGTGTAGAAATTCTTGCTGGTATTGAACCGGGAGAGCTAGTGGTAGTAGAAGGGCAAAACCGTCTGGTGGATGGTACCCCTGTCGAGATTCTTGACCGGAAGTAACGCATTATGCAAATTGACGAGCGCGCTATTGCTGCTCCTGAAACTGAGAAGGGCACCAGTACAATTCCCGGTTGGATGGAGTTCTTCTTTACCCGTCAGATTTTCGCCATTCTCCTATGTTTCATGTTGTTCATGGGGGGCTTGATGGGGTACTTCTCCATGGTGAAAGAGGGAGACCCCGAAATTAAAATTGCTCGGGCGATGATCACAACTACCTGGGGAGGGACCGATGCAGAAACCATTGAAAACCAGGTCACAGACAAACTAGAAGAAGAGATCAAAAGTCTCCAGGGTCTGGATGACTTTACCAGCGCCACTTTCAATTCATTCTCCATTATTAATGTCGCCTTTAAGGCAGAGGCTCCCGTTGCCGAATCGATTCAAGAACTGCGGGGTAAAGTAGACGATGCTGAGTCGGAGCTGCCTGAAGAATCCACGGGACGAGAGAAACCAAGTTTTGAGCAGCTCTCCCAGCAAGACTCGCCGGTGCTTACCCTGGCTCTGACGGGAGAGGGATTGGACATTGGTCTGCTGAGTCAGGTCTCGGAAGATCTACAAGAGCGACTGGAATCAGTCAAAAACGTACGGGAAGTAAATCTAGGCGGTCAGCGGGACGAGGTTATCCACGTACAGATGATTCCCAGTCGGTTAACCACCTTGGGGATTTCCGCTACTCAGGTGCGTGATGCAATTCAAGGAGGCAATATTGACCGTTCCTGGGACCTGGTGCGAGATGATGAAATTGGAGCCCAGGTGCGTCTGTATGGACGGTTTCGAACCCTAGAAGATTTAAAGAACCTTCCCGTAACCCGTTTGGATGAAAATCGAGTGATTCTGCTGTCAGAGGTGGCAGATGTCTATCAGGGGTTGGAGAGAGAAACCCAGCGAGCCTTTATCAGTTGGGAAGGCAGTGACTTTAGTCCCACCATCAACCTGGAAGTGGTCAAAGTTGCTGGCAGTGACACCATTCAGGTGATCGAAGACGTCCTGGCAGAAATGGAGCTGGTGAAAAATGATCCCAGTATCTGGCTTTATGGCATGGATTACCGGGTACTGACCAATGATGCAGGTACCATTCGCAGCGAATTATCAAATCTGGCCAGCAATGTATTGCAGGCATCGTTGTTAGTCTTTGCCATTTTGTTTGTTGCCCTTACCTGGCGAGAGGCATTGATTGCAGGGTTGGCAATTCCCATGACCTTTGCCGGGGTGTTGTTTATCCTTTGGATGTTGGGTTATACCCTCAACACCATGGTCACTGTGGGGATGATCTTGGCACTGGGGCTGTTGGTGGATGTGTTTATCCTGATGCTGGAGGGGCTACACGATGGCATTTTTGTCCAGGGGTTAAGCTGGCCCAAAGCGGCGATAAAAACGGTCCAGACCTATGCGTCGCCTGCGTTTACCGGACAGCTCACCACTATTTTGGCTATGGCTCCGCTGATGGCCATCTCCGGTACGTTGGGTAAATATATTCGTCTTATTCCCATTAGTGCCATTACCTGTCTGGTCATGAGCTATGCCCTGGCACTATTGGGGGTGGTACCTCTGTCTAAGTTTCTTTTAGGCAATCAGGGCGATAGCGGTGAGTCTAAAACCTATGTTGACCGGCTGACGGAAACGGTCTCCGAAAAGTTTTCCGAGTGGAGTTTACGGATGACGGTGTCTAATCGTCATGTAGCTCGTTTGTGGACTGCAGGAGCCATTGCCCTATTCGTCTGTGCTGTCATTCTCTTTAGTCAGCTACCCAGTTCTCTGTTTGCAGTGGCCGATGATAACAAACTCAGCCTCAATGTGGAACTGCCCCCAGCCGCAACATTAGAAACTTCTCAAGAGGTGGCGGACCGAATGGGTGAAGTAGTGCGCAACTACAGTGACCCCAATGGTGAGAAGGTATTTGAAAGTGTAGTTAAGCTGGTGGGACAGCGCAGTAACCTGGTAGCCTCCAGCGAAATTAAACCGGGCAATGCCGATTATTTTGTTGGTTTGTCAGCAGTGCTTGTGGATCGTCACCAGCGGGCACGGGATTCTTTTGAATATGCCTACGATCTCAAAGTTGAACTAGAAAGAGACATTATTCGTAACTATCCAGGAGCAGTGTTGAGTACTGGGTTTCCCCTCTCCGGTGGTGGTGCCGATCCGATTGCTATCGAGATCTTTGGTGACGACTTAGAGCAGCTAAGGGAAATCTCTACCGAGGTGCAACAGGCACTGCGGGAGATTCCAGGCACTATGGATGTGCGGGATGACCTGGGTAATCTGCGAGAAGATTATAAGCTGGTGCCAAAGCGGGAGGCGCTTAACTTTTATGGCATTAGCCAGGATGAAGTGGGGCTGCAGGGTCGTTATTTGATGATCGACAACGATGTGGGGGACTATGCCCTTGGTAGCGGTGAAGAGGATCTTGAAATTCGTCTGAGTACCCAATGGCCATCGCAGCAGGGCAAAATTGGTGGTCCCTCTCGTCTGGATGAATTTGCCACCATGCGGTTTATCAACTCCGATGGTGATGCGATATCGCCCGATGCTTTGTTAGAAGAAGTGCCGGGGGCTGTACCGCTGGCGATTACCCATCGGGACACCCAGCGGAGTGTAACAGTGTTAGCGAAGGTGATTCCAGGTCAGGACTTTTATGACTCCGAAATCTTGGCTGAGCTGACGCCAACGTTGGATGCGATGCAGTATGACCCCAATGATGCAGGCAACCTTGCCCGCTGGCCTCGGGGGTATTCTTATCGCTTTGGGGGGGATGCGGATACCAGTAGTGAAACATTTGGGTCGGCGGGGCAGATGTTGGTTGTGGCCATATTCCTAGTGTTTGCGGTGCTGGTGTTGCAGTTTGGGTCTTACACTCAGCCATTGATTATTATTCTCACCATTCCCTTTGCGTTGATTGGGACGTTGTTTGGATTCTTCCTTCTGAGTCTATCGTTCTCTTTTCCAGCGATGATTGGTGTGATTGCGCTGGTGGGGATTGTGGTAAACGATGCGATCGTGATGGTGGAGACCATGAACGAGCGGCGTAAAGAAGGACTAGATGTGCGTCATGCAGCAGCAGCAGGGGCCAGCGACCGGTTGCGACCGATTTTAACCACATCGATCACTACCATCATTGGTCTTTTGCCCTTGGCGTTTAGCGATGCGCAATGGTTCCCGCTGTGTATGGCGATTATTTTTGGGTTGTTGTCGGCTACGTTAATTGCGTTGCTGGTGGTGCCAGGGCTGTATTTGCAGTTGACACCAAATACATCTAAGGCTGCGTCCTAGATCAAGGAATCTATCAAATGTAACCGACATTCCGCCCTCTCAACTGTCACACTCAGATATTAAGTCTGGAGACCTTATTTAGCAAGACTTTCAACGCTTGAGTAGTTCAAACAAACTGTTTTGACTCAATTCTCAATAGGTCTTTTTTATTGAGAATTTTTGCCTCTGTAGAGGCTGTGATCCATTGGCTTCGTCGTTAATTATTAGATGTGCCAGTTTAAGGGCGGAGAATGGGATGTAAGATAGTTTTAGCTTAAAACTAGGTAATACAGCTTTCTTATCAGGGTATGGAGAAACAAACTGTTCTCGACATTGACTACCTCGATATTGACTACAATGACAACAACTCCCTTAAGCTTGTCGCTTTAGAAAAATACGAATCCATCGATAAATGCCACGACTAATATCCAACAATCTCAAAGGAATAGGAATTCTCAAAGGTGAGAGCAAAGGACGATAGACCCAATGGTAAAACTTTTTCAGATCGTCCCAGGCCGAGCCGGAACCCTCTCGAAGAAAGTCCGAAATATCAACAACTACACCTCGCCCGTCATGCATCATGACATTTTTGCCATGCACATCGTGGGGGCGTAACCCACGGCTGCGAGCATATTCTAAAGCTTGATCAATATCGAGCATGACCTGCCTGGGAATGCGCAACCCCCTGTGTAAACAGTTATATAACGTTATTCCCCTCAACCGCTTGAGAATCAAAAAATTGTCTTTTGCATAGAAGCATTGAGAAAAGGCAGGATTACACCCAATTCTACGATATACCTCTATCTCTGCTTCAAACCCAGGACGACCTGGGGCATAAACTTTGACTACCAGGTTAGGATACTCAGGGTGCGCAAATACTGCGGCATAGTTGCCAGTACCCAAGAGCTGCCAGGGATTAGGAATACACTGAACTTCAATGGGATCATGGGGCCTGATGCTTTGCAGAATCACCTGAGACCGTAGCTCTTGATAAACTATCGCTACTAAGGTTTCTATTTGTTGGATTTGCCTCATCCTTTTAGCGCATAGTGACAAATTCTTCGGCGGAGCTAGGATGAATTCCTACAGTGGCATCAAAGTCAGCCTTCGTTGCACCCATTTTTACTGCAATGGCCATTCCCTGAATAATCTCAGCTGCAGAATCGCCTACCATGTGTACGCCTAAAACCTTGTCGGTCTGCACATGAACAATTAGCTTCATCAGCGTTTTTTCTTCTAGCTTGGGTAGAGTGTAGTACATCGGTCTAAACCGCGACCGATAGACTCGAATACCTGCTTCGCCATACTTTTCAATGGCTTCGTTTTCAGTCATACCTACGGTAGCTACTTCAGGTGTGGTAAACACGGCTGAGGGGATATTGTCATGATTCATTACCCGTCGCTTACCACCGTAATGGGTATCGGCAAATACACGCCCTTCATTAATGGCCACCGGAGTAAGATTAATGCGGTCGGTACAATCTCCGACCGCATAGATGTTGGATTCAGCAGTCTGACTGTGGGCATCAACAACAATTGCGCCGTTTTTCACTTCAACCCGAGTTGTTTCTAATCCCAAATTTTCTAATCGGGGGATGCGTCCGAGGGCTGCTAAGCCGACAACATCGGTAAATACAATATTGTCGTTCTGTAAATTTACTTTTAGCCCTTCACCAGTCTTTTCAATGCTAATGAGATCATCTTTAACAATGCGAATCCCATGGCGGAGCATAGCATCTTGCACTTCAGTACGAATATCTTCGTCAAACCCACGCAAAATCTTATCGCGACGAATAATTTGAGTCACCTCTGTACCCAACGCGCTTAGCACACAGGCAAACTCGCAGCCAATATAGCCACCGCCAAAGATCACCATGCGTTTTGGTTGCTGGGTTAGGTTAAAAATCTCATCTGATGTGATCGCTAGCTCAATCCCTGGAATATTTGGTTTGCTGGGTTTACCGCCGACGGCAATTAAAATCTTCTCAGCGGTAACAGTCTGACCGGCCACTTCAACCGTATGGGGGTCAATGATGCGAGCATGACCTTGGTATAGGGTGACCTCGGCATTATCAATCATGCGTTGATAGATGGCGTTTAGTCGACTCACTTCGTCATTGACCGCTTTAATCATATGGGGCCAGTCAAACTTGCCGGGTTCAAATGTCCAACCGTAGCCTGCAGCTTCTTGTCTATGGCTGGCAAAGTGAGACGCGTAAACCATCAGTTTTTTAGGCACACATCCCCGGTTTACACAGGTGCCTCCCAAACGATCAAATTCTGCCACAGCGACCTTTGCCCCGTATTGGGCAGCCCGTCTTGCAGTCGCAATGCCACCAGAGCCAGCACCAATTGCAAACAGGTCAAAATCGTAGGCCATGTTAAAGCTTCCTTTTGTAATTACCGAGTAACAAGTTTTTTGATCTGAGCCAGCTTAGACGGCTTATAGGGGGCGTAGCGCCAGTCTAAATCAAACCAGAACGTCTTTTTAAGAACACTTTTATAGTGGGAGAAGGTGTCAAATGTGGCCCTGCCATGGTAGCTACCCATACCACTTTGCCCCACTCCACCAAAGGGCAGATCGGGTACACCAACATGGAGCACCGTATCGTTGAGACATACACCTCCAGAAGAGGTTTGTGTCAGTACCTGCTGCTGCTTGGCGCGATCGCGCGAAAATAAATACAGCGCCAACGGCTTAGGACGGGCATTGATCTGAGCTAGGGCTTGGTCAAACTGGTCGTAGGTTAATACGGGTAAAATCGGGCCAAAAATTTCGTCCTGCATCACCGGAGAGTCCCAGGTGAGGTTATCTAATAGGGTTGGTGCAATATAGCGGGTCCTAGAATCGGTTTCACCACCCACCAGGGTAGTGCCGCTATTGAGCAAAGCTGTTAATCGGTCAAACTGTCGCTGATTAATAATACGACTGAAATCGCGACTCTGGGATGGATCGTCGCCAAAAAGTTCGTGAATAGCCGCTGTTAGCTTTTCTAGAAACGCGGCTTTGATGGTCTGATCAATCAGCAAATAGTCTGGCGCAATACAGGTCTGACCCGCGTTAATAAATTTACCCCAAGCAATCCGCTTCGCTGCGTGGTCCAGGTTGATGTCAGCATCAACGATGCAGGGACTTTTACCCCCTAGCTCCAGGGTCACTGGGGTCAGGTGCTTGGCCGCTGCTGCCATGACGATTCGACCAATGGCGGTGCCGCCAGTAAAGAAAATATGGTCAAATTTTTCAGCAAGCAGCTGCTGACTAACGCTGGCATCTCCTGCAAAGACGTTGATATAGCTAGGGTCAAAGGTATCGGCAATTAGGTCAGCAACGACCTTAGCTGTATGGGGTGCATGCTCCGATGGTTTGAGGATGGCACAGTTTCCAGCCGCGATCGCACCCACCAACGGTAATATCATCAGCTGAAACGGATAGTTCCAGGGACCAATAATCAATACCACCCCTAACGGGTCCGGCTGTATCCACGCCGATGAGGGGAAATTTTCCAGCGTCGATTTTACCCGTTTGGGCTTCATCCAAGACGTCAGCTTTTTGATCGCCAGATTAATTTCTGAGATGGCTGCTATTTCAAAATAGGCCTCAAACTCAGGTCGTCCTAAGTCGGCCTTAACCGCCGCTACAATATCTGACTGGCGGTCAATAATCGCCTGTTTTAACTTGGCTAACTGGGCCAGCCGAAACTCTACAGGCTTGGTCTGGCCCAATGCAAAGAACGCTCGCTGCTGCTCAAGGGCTGCGGAAATAGGGGAAGATTTAGTCAGCTGAGCCGTCATAGTGCAATGAACCAGGTGTGGATTGGCAAGAGGTACATATTCTATGATGTCGCGAACTCACAGATCTGACTAGCATCTGTTAAGCATGTTTTCTGTCAGGCTAGAAGTATCACTACTCACCACCTATTCCTGACTACTCCTGAGGCTGACCGCTTGATTCAATCTCCCATGTTCCAAACGACCCGCCGTCGTCTAGCACTTTGGTACACAACCGTTACGGCGATTCTGCTGCTCATCTTTGCCAGCGGCGTCTATTTCTATGTACGGAATACTCTAGTAGAGCGAGTCGATGACACCTTAAATCATGTGGTGGAGGTGGTTCAGCGCTCGTTGGTGATCGAAGCCGCTGCCCCATCTACCGGTCGGGTTTTGACCGCTGCCGGAGTCAAAGGGCAGGCCCCACTGCAGGTCAATGTAGATGATAGCTTTCGTGATAATGCTCAAACCTTAGAAGATGACCACATCGATATTGAATGGTTTGATCCTAACGGCCAACTCCAGTGGAGTACCCTATCAGTGCCCATGGGTCTACCGCTGCAGGTTAATACAGCTGGAGAAACAGTCCATATCAACCACCGCCAGGACAGCGATCAGGTGCTGCGGCAAATTAGCCGTCGAGTGCAGATCAATAACCAGGTATTGGGATATCTGCGGGTCAGTCACCCCTGGTTTGAAGTGAGTAAACCCAGCCGTCAGCTGGTAGTTGATCTCAGTATTTGGTCAGGACTAGCGATTGTGGCGACGGGGACCATCGGGTGGCTGCTGTCGGGGTTAGCCATGGCTCCAATGCGTCAGTCCTATCAGCAGCTCAAGCAGTTTACCGCCGATGCCTCCCATGAGCTGCGCAACCCTATTGCTGTTATCCAAACAAATGTACAGGTAGCTCTAGCAGATCCGGAACCGGATGTTGAATTTCAGCATAGCCAGCTACAGGTGGTCGAACGTCTAACCCGACGTCTAGGTCGGCTGGTGGATAATCTTTTATTTTTAGCTCGCCAAGATGGGGGGCTGATTCCCATGCAGTGGGAAGAGTTGGATTTGCATCAGCTCCTATCAGAAGTGATTGAAGAGCAAACATTGGTGGCCCAAAGCCAGGGGTTAGACCTGCTGTATCAGACAGATACGTTATCAGATAGCCCTCGTCTGTCTGGCGATCGCGACCAGCTCGTGCGTCTGTTTACTAATCTGATTAGCAACGCAATTCAATATACGCCTAAGGGCAGGATAACCGTCGCGCTTCACGGTCCCCATCCGGGGTTATCTGCCTATCAGGTAACCGTGCAGGATACCGGTATCGGTATTGCTAAAGAGCTACAGCCCCAGGTATTTGATCGGTTTTATCGGGTTGATCAAGCGCGTAGTCGTCGTGAAGGGACTGGGTCAGGTTTGGGGTTAGCGATCGCAAAGGCAATTGTGACTAATCACCAAGGCCAGCTCCAGCTAGAGAGCCATATTGATCAAGGAACAACGGTGGTGGCAACGTTGCCCTGCGGTAAACCTGAATAAGTACGCTACGGCACTAAACTCGCTAACTCTCCCGGTGTGTTTGGTGTAAACGTCTGTTCGACTACCGTACCCGGTTCACCCATGGGTTTGGCTGTCCCCTGGTTATACGCCAAAACAACTCCCCCGGCATTTCCGGCTCGAATTGTTAATGACTCTTGAGCAGACCAAGAACGTTCAGTTCCCTCTTGCAAAATACCTTCGTAGGCCTCATCACCATCAGCCGTAACCCTTACCCATGACTGCTGTACAAACTCTACCTCGACGACAATCGGTTCCTCTGACACGGGTACTGACTCAGTCGGTGTCGGAGCCGAAGTGGGGGCCGTAGCTCGTCGGGGGGCGAGCTGCTCAGCCGTTGCAGAATCCACAATCGGCTCAGCCGCATTTTGGGGAATTGCCTGCTGCATCAAATAAGATAAGCCACTGACTGAAAT
>JBCDFI010000095.1:0-13134 GCA_039178155.1 Cyanobacteria bacterium P01_H01_bin.105 | reverse complement strand
GTCTTTTTTAGGATCTTCTGCAATGACGAAAATGTTCGTGTCTACTAAAGTTTGAAGCTCTCGTGCTTCGACCATAAACTCCTCTTCAGTGCGGGCGCTAGAACTCCAGTTATGGGCAAACGCAGTGGTAAAGAGTTCATAGATCTGGCGACAGTCTTGCTCAAACGCTTCGCCTTTAGTGTGGATGGTCCGAAAAGTAATACCTGCTTTTTGAGCGATTTTGTAGCCCCGCTCAAAAGTATCGGGTAAGGGCCGGTCTAAGGGCAAATCATAAGCATAGGCATCTTTAGCCTTCTGCCAGCCATTGGCTTCCATGATGTCCAAATAATACTTGGGATTGTAAGGCATCATCAACATCGGATCCGAGTTAAACCCATCTGCCAAAAAGCAACAGTTGTTATGGGTCGACAGATCGATGGGACCTCTAGCTATAGTTATTCCCTGCTGTTTAAGCCAGCTAGCGGCTTCATCTAACAATGCTTGACCAATTTCCAAATCGTCAATGCACTCAAAAAATCCCATGAGCCCAATAGGGTGACCCTCGCGCTCAATCAGTCGATTATTCACAGCGGCTACCACACGCCCTACAGGCTGTTTTCCCTGGCGAGCAATAAACTGTTGTAGCTTACCGTATTGAAAAAACGAATTCTCTTGAGAAAATTGTTTATCCGTAGTCGACTCGATGGGGGCAACCCAGTGGGGATCATCGCGGTATACGTAGGCCGGAACAGCGAGAAAGTCAGCTTGCTCGTCAGAAGTCGTTACCGGCTTAATAGAAAAGTTGGTCATAATTAAGGGGTTAGGCAATGGACAGCAGGCAATTCAGCTAAGATTGCTTTTCAGGCAAATCACTCTTATGGAGAATTTTAGTCGTTTGCCTATTGTCCACTGCCTGCTGCCGTTACTTATGCATACTGAACCACCGCGCCGCCAAGCTTCTGACGAACCGAAACCATCGCGTCTACCAGCTGATCCATTTCGGCTTGCGTGTGGAGTGCATTGGCAGTAATTCGTAAACGTGGTTTGGCAATAAACCAGATAGCTGAAACCCAAATACCGTATTCTTCCATCAAAGCACGGACAAAAGATTTAGGATCTAGTTCCGGAGGCAGTAATACGGGAATAACGTTAGTCTCACCAATGGCATCGAAACCAGCGGCAATCAGCTTGGAACGTAAGTAGCGCGTATTTGCCTGTAGTTTAGCTACTCGCTCCGGCTGACTACGTACTTGGCGGATGCTCTCTAAAGCGGCCGCTGTGACGGGGGGTGGTAAGGAAATAGTCCCAATAGACGTAGGAGATACGTCTAAAAGGTCGATTAACTCACGGTTAGGAGCACTAATAGCGGCACCCGCTGAACCCGCAAACTTGGAGAACGTAGTCATGATAATGGGTACAATACCGCGTTCAATGACTGACTTAGGGGTGATACCGAAGTGATCATAAATTCCTTCGCCTTTACCGCCAATGGCTCCGCTAGCATGGGCTTCATCCATAACTACAACGCTGCCAGGGTAGTCTTCCATGATGTCTAGCATGCGAGGTAGAGGAACTACATCGCCATCCATTGAAAAGACTGCATCAGAAATGACGATGATGCGGTCGTCAGGACGTACATAGCGACGCATCTTGCGTTCCAGGTCGTCCATGTCGCAGTGGCGATAAGCCTTGACCCGTACCTTAGGACTGTGGCCAAACATTTTACCTGAACGATTATCGGCATTGACCACGGCTGCAATAATACAGCCGTGGTTAAGCACGTCACTGAAGATAATGGTTTCACGGGTGTGCTGAAACCCTTGTACCGGGACCGCTAGATGACAAAAGCCATCCATCAGAGCCTGTAGGGCCATCCATGCATTAAGAAACAGCTGAGTATGAGGTAAGTGCTTAAAGGCGGAAATTTCTTCTTCTAGCTGACGGTGTAAGTCAATGCGACCACTCAAAACTGAACAAGAGCTGTTAGAGGTACCATAGCGACGAATGGAGTCGATAGCTGCCTGTGTCACTGCGTTATCTTGGGCCATACCCAAAACATCGTTGGTACAGAACGTCAGTACCTGGTGCCGTTTGCCAGTTCCCTGCTCTTCTACTTCTATTTGATTGCCATTTTTTTGATGGCAAATGAACTTGTCAGGGTATAACCCGCTTGCATGCAAACGTTGCACGTAGTCATTAACGACTTCCACAATTTACTCCTCATCACCTACATTGAGCATATCAATCAACCAAGGTCTGAGCTAAAAAACTGAGTAACCTCTGGCAACAGGCCTTGGCAACGGGGGGTTGGTATCCCCGAGCGGGCTAATCACACAAGCATACCGTTACTAACCTCCTGAGATGGTTGGATAGAAGACTCTTTTTCTGCCTCCAAAGAAGATGAATGAGAACCTTCTAAACGCTCATATTGACCGACAATGACACGTTGCAGAGCGATAATTGCCGGATTAACCTCGACGTAGTTGCGATGTGGGTCAATGGAGTAGTTGCGCTGTTCGCTCTCCATCATCTCTACGTCTTGATGTAAAAACTTAAGAAAAATACTGTTCAAAATTACCTTTTCTAGCACTCTGCCTACAGGACCGCTCAGTAGCCATTGAGGCAATGGCAGTTTGAGAAACATTAGCGAAAAGGACTTTGTCTCAGTGGGACCCATGGGTAAACGCATCAGATAGAGTGAAGAAACAGACTCCAATGCTGTTGAATAGTGAGGATATTGATAGCTGATGGACACTGTGCGGGTAGTGCTATCGCTTCCTTTACTTCCTAGACCTAAGAGTTTACTTAAAAAGCCCTCGTAGGATACTTGATAATCGGCCGCCACACTATTGCCATCTTGCTTTAGCTCTAACAGCTTTGGGTCGTACCAGCCCTGCAAATCTTTATGCAGAAATCCATGGAATACATCCATCGTGTTTTCGTTACAAATGGAGAAGTGGGCTTGAAAATGTCCTGGGATTTGCACCATAAACCAGCCTGGTTGTCCGTATTGAGGGACTTCTGGTAAAGGCTGTTGCTCAGCTAAGCTGGCTTCTCCTGGAAAGACCCAAATAATTCCGTAGGCTTCGCGGACTGGATAGCTGCGGGCTTGCGCACAGGGTAATTTTTGTTCTTTAGGAAAGTAAGGAATGCTGACACACTGACCATTCTTATCAAATTCCCAACCATGATATGGACATACCAGGTTGTTGCCATGCACCTCTCCTCGATGAAGTTCCACGCCCTTGTGAGGACAGGCATCAGCTAAAGCACTAACGACTCCGTTAGCATCGCGATAAAGTGCCAAAGAAGACTCCCATATTTGGACGGAAGCTATGTCTTTTGGTTTGAGCTGATCAGCCCAAAAAACTGGGTACCAGTAGTTAGGATTGATGCCAACGGACCGTGCACGCCGATATATGGGTTGACCTTTGAGAACAGCAGATGCTTCCATCTTTGTAAAGCTAGAATTGAGGATCGAGGGTAATTTGCAGTAATTTCTTTACTGTACGAGGCCTATCTTGATTTTTACTGAGTAAAGCTCAGTAAGCTTAGAATTTTACTCAAATCGGGTGTCATTGTGATTGCAGTATGACGGTAACCAATAAGTTACTGACAATATTTAGTGACGCTTCGAGAACTGGCAATAGAGCCTGATAAAAGTATTTGAACTGTCGGCTACAACATGAACAGCCACCTCAAATATCAGTAGACACCAATAGACATATGCACGTAACAACGCTACTGAGTCAGGTATAAGTTTTTGCTTATACCTGACCCTAATAACCAGTTATGGGTAATGTTAACATCTATTAACTTGCCACGAACGATTGGCCTCTAGAGGTGTGTTTTCTGCAAGTGTTGCTGTGTTCTCCCTTATGACCACTGTTTTTCAAAAACCAGTTACCCCTGAGCTAGATAGACTAACACCACCGCGACGACGACATCCTTGGCAGGTATTAGCTGTACTAATGATGGCGGGATGTTTATCAAGTGCTGCTGGAGCTATTGTTGCACCTGTTTTTCCAGATATTGTGACTCAGTTTGAGCTGAGTAGCCGCTGGGCGGGGGTGTTGGTAAGTACTCATACGTTAACTACGGCCTTGGCTAGCCTTGTGTTTGGACTGCTAGCTGGTCGCTTGGGCAGTGTACGTATTTTGATTACTTGTCTGGCAAGCTATGCTGTTTTTGGTGGTTTGGGAGCGCTGGCTCAAGGATTTTGGGGTATTTTGCTATCGCGAGCGCTGGTGGGAATCGCGAGCGGCGGTATTGGAGCAGGCAGCATTGGTATTTTGAGTAACCTTTACGACGGGGAAGCTCGGACTCGGATGATGGGCTATGCCACTAGTGCTTTGGCTACTGCTACAGTAATTTTTCCGATTTTAGGTGGATGGTTGGGGTTATATCACTGGCGCTGGTCTTTTGTGCTTTATGGTTTGGGTATCCCGGCAGCTCTTGCTGGGGTGTGGATGCTGCCTAAAGGACGGCGGCATTCTACTAGCATTCCTCAAGCTGACGGTATTGGTAACATTCTCAAACGGGGCAGTGTGTTGCTGATTTTGTTGGCTTTGGCTACGGCATCGGCAATTTTCTATGTGGTGGTGGTGTATGCACCGCTCTATCTCAAGGAAGCGATTAATGCGTCTTCTTTGTTGAATGGCTATGTGTTGGCGGCGCGTTCGGTAGGGGCTGCTGTGATTGCAGCGGTAGGCGCAGCGAAGGTATCGAAACGGTTGGGGGCAGAAGGCGCGATCGCAACCGGTTTTTCGCTCATGGCCATTTCTCTTGCTACCATTCCCAATGTTCTGTCGCCACCGCTGATGTTGCTAGCTGGGCTGCTATTTGGTTTAGGGTTTGGCATAGTCATGCCTAACTTTTACAGTGCTTTAGCCGATTTATCCCCTGATTCACAACGTTCTGGGGTATTGGCCATTGGCACTGGTTGCGCGTCACTCGGTCAGTTTGTTTCACCGCTGATTTTTGGGCCAGTCTGGTCTGCAACCGGTACAAATGTCTTCTACATAGCGGCGATAATCGCTGCTACAGTAGGTGTCTTGAACTGGATACGTCGTTGAGGCCGGACGTTCGATGATTCTCAAGCAGTCGCTGTTGACATTTCTCAAAACGGGGGCGGTTCCCCTATTGCTAATCTCGGTTGCCCTTAGGCAAATTGTATTGGTGCAAACGGCTGGTCTGAGTCCGTGGCATGGAGGTGGCTTTGGGATGTTTGCCTCCATTGATCGAGACGAGCGGCGGGTAGTCACTGCTGAGTTAATTGGCTGCAGTCAATCTCAGGAGGTTGATGTACCCAAACCCGTGACGGAATCGTCTGGGTTTCTTAGAGCCAACACGTATATCCATGTCAGTACTTTTCCAACCAGGGTTCAGCTACGCCGCATGGGTAAGAAATTACTCTCACCAGATTCTCAGCATCCTCTGGCCAACACGCATCAGCAAAATCGTGAGAATGGCTGTGATTCAAAAGTTCAACTACAGGTATGGCGATTAGTCTACGACGGTCGATCAATTACCTATGAGTTAATTGCTGGACCGGTGGAGGTGCAGCAATGACGACAATTTTTCAACGCTGGTATCACTGGCTAGATGACCTGCTAGAGCCTCCAGTGTATTTACTAGTGCTGCGTCTGACGACGATATTGCTGTTGCTCCATGGGATTGATCATTGGCTGTGGTCCATGCTGCCAGAAAAGTTGCTGGCGGTGGCTATGTTGCTAAAGCCCCGGTTAATCCGTCAGCGATGGATTTGGTTGGCTATGAGTCTGTGCCTGATTGTTCATAATTTATGGCACTGGTCCAATTTGGTTAACCATGAGTATCTGTATACCTACTGGGTATTGGTCTGCACCATTGCCGTATGGAGCAGTACACCTAGGCAGGTGCTGAGTTGGAATGCCCGTTGGATAATTGGCCTTTGTTTTTTCTTTGCCACGTTTTGGAAATTTCTAGGTGGCGAATATTTAGACGGCTCGTTTCTGCATCTGACGTTTCTGTTGGATCATCGACTGGCCATGGGAGCCGTATTATTTGGAGGTCTGGATCTAGCTACCCTAGCTGAAAATCGCCAGCTGTTTGAAACGATGCAAACCGCAGCGGCAGTTTTGGAACCGCAGCAGCTGGTAACCACACCCCGAATGGCAGCGGCCAGTTTAGTGCTGTCTTATTGGACGATTTTGATTGAAGGGCTCGTCGCTGCGAGCTTTTTGCTGACCGTGCCCCGCTGGTTATATCAAAAACGTGACTGGTTCTTGATGGTGTTTGTGATTACCACCTATGCTGTGATTCCGGTGTTGGGTTTTGGTGCCTTGCTGATGGTAATGGGGCTGATCCAGACAAAGAACGGGTTTATCGCCCGTATTTATCTAGGGTTGTTGATTCTGATGCCTATCTGGATGCCATCGCCCCAGGGGATTTTCTGGTTGATTCAAAAGATATTTTTTTGATGGAGCAAGGTGGTTGGTGCCGAGGGTAAATCAATCTAGTGTTGTGTTCTGTGATTCTTGTAATAACCACAAGCCGCTATAGGTCATGCCCGAATCATCGGGGCGGATGAGTAGGAAATGCAGACCTTTAGCTATAGCCTTGCGTTGCTCAAAGACATGGGCCGCGCCGCGTACATCAGTATCTTCAAAGGTGGTTAGGACAAAGCGATCGCAAAGTCCGGCCTCTAAAATTAATCCGTCTGGCTGGCCTGCAATATATTTCAAAAAGGTAGGCCGCACTGAATCTATCCACTGAGTCAAGGCCATGGACCGCTGACCGCCATCGATTACTACGCCAGGAATCAGTACCGTACTGGACAGTCCGATTTCTAACGGTAGTAACTCTTTGGGAACGGCTCTAATCGGAATGGCTTCGTATTGAAACCGCAGCAGATCTGCGTTTGACAGCCCTGCAAAGCGCCAGGTCTCACCCCAGAGATTATCGGGTAAGGGAATCGGTGTGGAACGTTCAATGGCGAACGGTGAATAGGCTTCTCCTGTGTAGGTTTTGAGATTGGGATACCAGGCGGAGCGCTGACGTAGCCACTGTTTAAGTGTGGACAGCCCCCGCTTTGGCTCCACTAGAATATCCAGCTCTCGACAGGCAACCTCCGTTAAGGTTTGAGTCTGAGGGCGAAAGACCTGTAGCTTTTTGGGGCGATAGCCAGCTCGATGAATGGCCTGCTTAAGCTGGTGACGTAGCCACATGGCGTCGGCCTCAGACTGGGGGCAGGTTTCTGCATAGCTAAAGTCCATGTTGGGAGTGCACACCAGCAGCTCCCATAGAGACTGATTATCAGTATTTTTTAGCGGACGACGATAGAAATCAAGTTGCCACGGGGGACTCATGCCTGTCTAACTTATACAATAGAGCTGCTTGACGTAGTCAGATACCATGCGATCGCTGTTAAAAACAGGCGCAACAGTGCGGATTGAGGCTTTCATTCGTTTGACCCAACCGCGAGGAATGTGATTGCGATCGCAGTCGTAATAAAGACGCACAATATCTCGCTCTAGCTGAGCATAAAACGATTCTGCATCTATCGTATCCTGAACTTCCTGATCTCTTGTTTCGGCATCTTCGCCAATGACCCAACCGTTGAGATGAGGTTTGTACCCTTCACACCACCAGCCATCCAAAACACTAAAATTGATGCCGCCGTTGAGGGCCACTTTCTGTCCGCTGGTGCCCGATGCTTCTAAAGGACGACGTGGAGTATTGAGCCATAGGTCAATACCTTGGACCATGAGCTTAGCGGTGTACATGTCGTAGTCTTCGATAAACGCAATCCGATCGCGTAGATCTGGGTGACGACTCCATTCCATCACGCGCTGGATAATGCGCTTACCCGCCGTATCGTTAGGGCGCGCTTTGCCAGCGATAATCAGCTGTACCGGTCGCTTCTGATTTGAAAAAATGCGGGTGAGTCGACTGAGATCGCGAAAAATGAGGCCGCTACGTTTGTAGTCGCTAAAGCGTCGGGCAAAGCCAAGGGTCAGTACTTTTGGATCTAGGAGGTGCTCTACCGCATGGATATCATCAGAGCATTCATTGCGATCGCATCTAGCCTTGAGGACGCGATCACGAGTGTAGGCAATCAGCCGTGCTTTTAAAATCTGATGACGCTGCCAAAGACGCTCGTCGGGGATGTGCTCAATTTTGCTCCAGATTTCTAGGTCGCTGACCCGTTCAGCCCAGTGTTTACCCAAATAGTCTTGATAGAGATCTTCTAAGAGTGGCGCAATCCAACTACGGGAATGGATGCCGTTGGTAATGTAACCAATCGGAGCCTTTTTTTCTGAGCGCTCAGCGTACAAGTTTTGCCAGAGCTGACGAGACACTTCGCCGTGGCGTTTGCTGACCGCGTTGGCTGTTCTGGTGAGCTGCAGTGCTAGAGCCGTCATGCTAAACACGTCAGGATTAGATGCCTGGGCTCCTAAGGCTAGAAATTCCTCGCGCTCTAGCCCCAATCTAGGCCAATAGTCCGCAAAATAGGTTTCCATCATCCCGACAGAGAAGGCCTGACCCGTTGGGACTGGAGTGTGAGTGGTAAAGAGGGTGCGATCGCAGACGTAGGGTTTAATTTCATCCAATGTCCCCCCCATCTGTTCTAGTTCAAATCGTGCCAGTTCCAATAGAGCAAAGGCGGCATGGACATCATTGAGATGATAAATAGCTGGCTCAATGCCTAAGGCCTGCAGCATCCGGACACCGCCAATCCCTAGCAGCAATTCCTGGGCCAACTGTTTATCTGGATCACCGCTATATAGCTGGGCTGTAATCTGCCGGTCATCGCTATCGTTTTCAATAATGTCAGTATCTAATAGGTAAAGCAGACTGCGCCCCACAAGGACCTGCCATACTTGCGCTTTAACCATGCGGTGGCGAATAGTAACCCGAATCTTAAGCCGCTGACCATGTTCATTACAGACAGCAATCAAAGGCAGGGTCTCAAAGTTATTCGTTTTGTAGTGAGTTTCCTGCCAGCCACTGCGATTAAGCCGCTGTGAGAAATAGCCTTGACGATATAACAGCCCTACGCCCACCATGGGTAGCCCTAAATCTGAAGCCGATTTGAGATGGTCACCTGCCAAGATGCCAAGGCCACCACAGTAAAGCGGCAGAGATTCATGGATGCCGTATTCGATGCAAAAGTAAGCGACAGGATGATCCGTTGTAATGTCGGGAGCAGCTTCTTCAGCCCAAGTATGATCTCGATGGAGATAGGTATGAAATTCAGCTGCCAGGGTCTGCAGGCGTTTGAGATAGTTAGGATCTTCTGCCAGCTGCCATAGGCGCTCTGGGGTGATAGTTTGCATTAACGCTACGGGATTATGCTGACAGTCCTGCCAGAGATCCGGGGCCAGCGCTCGAAATAATGAGCTTCGCTCCGACGTCCAACTCCACCAATAGTTGTAGATAAACTGGGTCAAAGGCTTAAGCGGTGGTGGAAGTTTTGTGCTGAGGGAGCGACGAATATTCATGGATTAAGGGGGTAGATAATAAGAAATCGAGTCGGCAACGGCCCGATGGGGTTCAAAATTAGCGGAGAGACTTGCTGCGGTATAGTAAACCAGTCTTAGACCCTGACTTTTTGGCTGTGCGGCTTTCCCAGGTGGCGCAGCCGTTAGTTTAGCCTGATTAGGCAGTAGTATTTCATGGCTCCAGCACTGACTCAATTTGGTCAACAGATGTCCCACCTCACGGGGGTGCGGGCAATCATGAAAGATATCATTGAAACTCTCCAGTCGAGGCAGTCCGCAGATTTTATTAACCTAAGTGCAGGTAACCCGGTAATTTTGCCTGAAGTCGAACAGCTATGGCGCGACTGTACGGCTGAGCTGCTGGCTAGTTCAGACTATGGCGAGGTTGTCTGCCGCTATGGGGCTAGTCGAGGGTATGAACCGTTAATTGATGCGATCGCAACCGACTTTAATCAACGGTATAACCTGAGCCTAAGGGCCGAAAATATTTTGATTACCCCCGGTAGTCAGTCACTTTACTTTTTAGCAGCCAATGCCCTAGGCGGTTACACCACTGAGGGAATTCTCAAAGAAATAATTTTACCCCTGAGCCCCGACTATACCGGCTATGGTGGTGTCTCGCTCTATGCAGAAGCAGTCAAGGCCTACCGACCCACTCTGGAGTTAGACTCTGCTGCCCACCGATTTAAATATCGGCCTGATTTTAGTCAGCTGAATATCACCGAGCAAACCGGGTTTGTCCTATTTTCTCGACCGTGTAATCCCACAGGTAATGTCCTCACCGACGATGAAGTCAACCGGATTATCCATTTAGCGGCTGACGTCCCCGTCTTTATTGACTCAGCCTATGCCCCTCCGTTCCCGGCCCTCAATTTTACTGAGATGATGCCAGTGCTAAAGCCGAATGTGGTGCATTGCATCAGTCTTTCAAAAGCAGGGCTACCGGGTGAACGAGTGGGGATTGCTATCGGTGATGCTGCCACAGTTCGAATTTTGGAATCCTTTCAAACCAATTTGTGTATTCATTCATCTCGCTATGGTCAGGCAATCGCTGCTCGGGCCATAGCTTCAGGTGCTTTGGCTGATATTGCGAAAACTGTAATTCGTCCCCACTATCAGCAAAAATTTGCAGTCATTGAAGCCACTTTAGATGAGGTAATGCCGGATGTACCCTGGTATCTGCATCAAGCAGAAGGGTCGATTTTTGCTTGGCTATGGCTTCAGGATTTGCCCGTAGACGACCAGACCTTTTATCAAGCACTCAAACGCTATGGCGTAATTATTGTCCCTGGCAGTCCATTTTTTCCGGGTCTTAGAGACGACTGGCCCCATAAGCATCAGTGCTTTAGGATTAGTCTGACAGATACGGCAGAGCGACTTGCGATCGCGATTCGCCAGCTGGCTAAGTTGACTGCGGATGTCTACAGTCAAGGTAAATAATCGCACCATGCCCTCCTCTCAACCTTCTCCTGAATGGCTCCCTATCGGTCGTATTGTCGGTCCCCATGGCCTAAATGGCGAAGTTCGGGTGTACCCCGATAGTGACTTCCCAGAACGATTTGAACAGCCAGGAAAACGTTGGCTACTCAAATCAGGAGCCAACAAACCAGAGTCTATCAATCTGGTAAAGGGACGTTATCAAGATGGCAAAGGGCTGTATATCCTAAAACTGGCGGGCGTTAATCACCGCGATCAGGCTGAGGCGCTGCGCGACGCACAGCTGCTAGTCACTGCAGACGATCGTCTGCCCCTAGAGCCTGGAGAATTTCATGTCGGTGATCTGATGGGCTTATGGGTGTACTTACAAGCTACCGGAGAACAGATTGGTCGGGTGATTGATGTTTATCGGGCCGGTAACGATCTGCTTGAAGTTGCTCTAGGCCCTGACGCTCTTGATAAAGCCCCTGATGACGCCTCTAAAGATAAGCCGCGTACCGTACTCATTCCATTTGTAGACGCGATTGTACCTGTAGTTGACCTAGCCAAGGGACGGGTTGAAATTACTCCACCGGATGGCTTGATTGGCTAGTTACCTGTGCGACATTACTTGCAAATATTTCTGCAGCCTGAGTCTGTTTTGTCAGTAATTGTCGAATCCGTGTCAGGGTCTGAGAATCATCAATTCGCTGTTCTTGGTAGCCTCGCTGCCATACGGGGGCACCTGGCAGGCCTCTGACCAGGTTAATGCGTTTAGCCGCCGCAGTCTTGAATCCGGCCACAAATGATGAAAGAGCCCGAGGTTTTGCAGGGCTCTGCCGCAAACTGTAGGTAGATAAAATCTGTACATCGCTGTCAACCACAGCAATTAATGCCCGCATACCATTCGGTAGAACTGTCCACAGATCTAACTTAATATCACGCTGGTGGGCAGCGATCTGCTGCCATTCGTCTGCAGCAATTTGTCCCGAAGGATTGAGGTGGTGTGTGTGTTCATCCAGGACATCTCCAAACAGAAGTTCTTTTTGATGAGTCAACAGATGAACGTGATAAAACGTAGTTCTGGGCTGGGAAAATCCCAACTGGAATGTACTAGCCAACCTTTCCTCAGTGCCCTAGGCATTGCTTTATGTTGGCTTAGATTTCCCAAATATGAATACAAATTCTCGCGTGAGAGACTATCTATGAGGCATAGCCCTCACGAGAATTTAGAAGTGATTAAATGGGCAGAGCGAGACTCGAACTCGCATGACCAAAGGCCGCCACATTTTGAGTGTGGTGCGTCTACCAATTTCGCCATCCGCCCGTAGCGTCACTATTATAGTGGATACTGTGCGTTTGTAGGAGATTTTGATAATCTCGGGTGCTGTGCCATTGCGTAATTTCTTTAGCCCGTAAGACCGGAACCGGATGGGTGAGGTCCTGGGTTCGAATCTGCTTTAGAAATGCCCCGAGCTGGTCATAGCTCAGCTCGTCATAGGCATTAGCTTGGGCTAAAAATGCATCTAGATTAAGCTGCGAAGATAGGATGGGAGATCCCCCCGCCAGCTTCATTAGAACCGATGCAACGATTCGGGCATCCTGACTGACCAAAAGGGCCGCGCGATCGCAGGTAAACTCAGCACAGCGCACCCATTCCAGAATCTGACTTTGCAAGTTCTGGGCGAAAACCGGCCCCAGAGGCAACTGGCTAGCCGCCAAAGCAATCAAATTGGCTAGGGTAAGATACACGCCATGGTCGCATTTGAGATGGCCCAATTCGTGGCCAATAACTGCCTGTAGCTCCCGTTCAGTAAGTAGCTCAACCAATGAAGTATGCACCACAATAAAGGGCCGCTTACCTCTCATGGCAAATGTGTAGGCATTGGGGGTCGGATTCTGCTTTACATAAAGCTGTGGCTTCTCTACGTCTAAGATTTGACAGGCCTCAACCAGCAGTCCATAAATATTTGGCAGCTGCTCTGGGCCTACTAAAACACTCGTCGCAATGTTTTCTAAATAAAAAAATTGTTCTGCAGTAGGTCTCAGTAGAGTGCGAATAGCTAAATCGAGACCCGGTAGCTGCTTTAGAGATTCCGTCGCTTGTAAATCGAGGGGATGGCGAAAATGGTTAGCCCGTAACCCGGTTAAAATGCATGTTTCGTTCACGCCATCCACCTCCTCTGGTGCCTTAAAACACTAAGCGCTTAAAACTACAGTGTAGCGGCCAAAGGAACGGCCTGATTTAAACGAC
>JBCDFI010000094.1:0-13169 GCA_039178155.1 Cyanobacteria bacterium P01_H01_bin.105 | reverse complement strand
GTTATTATTGGGACGTCTCAAATATGGTCTTTCACAGCAACGTCTATTTCATATGACTGACTCCAGTACTTCAGGGGCACGCCGAATCTTGGTGTTGGGCGGTACGGGGACCATTGGACGTGCCGCCGTCGCTGCTTTGGTGAAGCGCGGTCACGAAGTTGTCTGTATTGCTCGAGCAAAAGCAGGTAGTGGCGGTAAGTTAACACAAGAGAAAACTGCGCGCCTTTTAGATGGTGCCAAGGTGCTCTTCGGTGACGTTATGAATACTACGTTTCTGGCTGAGCAAGTTTTCTGTGAACAACAGTTTGATGCTGTAGTGTCATGCTTGGCATCGCGAACGGGTGAACCAAAAGATGCCTGGGCTATTGACTATCAGGTCCACGCGGACGTTCTATCCTTGGCGAAAGAATCTGGGATAACGCAAATGGTGCTGTTGTCCGCGATCTGTGTGCAAAAGCCACGACTTGTGTTTCAGCATGCCAAGCTCAAGTTTGAAAAGGAACTAATAGAATCGGGGTTGACTTATTCTATTGTTCGACCGACCGCATACTTTAAATCGCTTGTTGGACAGGTGGATCGAGTGAAAAAGGGGAAGGCGTTTTTACTGTTTGGTGACGGTAAGCTGACTGCTTGCAAGCCGATCAGCGATGCTGATTTAGCGGAGTATATGGCAGATTGTTTAGAAGATGCTTCACTACAGAACAAAATTCTGCCCATCGGCGGACCGGGACCAGCCATTACGCTGTTAGAGCAGGGAGAATATCTTTTTAAGATATTGGATCGCAAGCCACGCTTTAAGAGTGTACCGGCTTCGTTGTTGAGTAGGATAGCGGCGGTTTTGGATGGTCTGGGTAAGATTGTGCCACCGTTGGCGGCAAAGGCCGAGTTAGCGCGAATCGGCCACTACTACGCGACGGAATCGATGTTGGTGCTCAATTCTGAAACGGGGCTTTACGATGCTGATGCTACACCTGAGACAGGCAGCGATACGCTATTTGAGTATCTTCAGCGTCTTGTTGATGGTAGTGAAACGGCTGATCGCGTCGATTACGACTTATTTTAAGACTCATTGGATTTCAAAATCTTGTGTCAATCCGTCGATATGCCATACCTCTATCTGCTAGAAACTCAGCCAGTGATGTCGAAGTGTGATCGCAATCAGACAGTACAAATTAGTATTCCTGCCTTGGAAGAACATGTCCCTGATTACGCCAAGAGAATTATTGGTCAATAAAAAATATGGTCAATATACGTTGCCTGATGAATAACTGCATTAATGAGAATTTTACTGGTTGATGATGAGGCAGAGCTAACTGGACCGTTGAGTCGGGTCCTAAAGCGCGAGGGTTATATCGTACAGGTAGCTCATGATGGTGAGACGGGATATGATTTGGCCATTGATAACAAGTTTGACCTACTGATTCTAGATTGGATGATGCCTGGACTGAGTGGGTTGGAAATGTGTCGACGATTGAGAGAGCATCACCTCACTACCCCAGTCCTTTTTCTAACAGCCAAAGATACCTTAGATGACCGTGTAGAAGGTCTGGATGCAGGTGCAGATGACTACTTAGTCAAGCCTTTTGAACTACGTGAGTTATTAGCAAGAGTACGTGCTCTGCTACGGCGTCCTCCGATTCGAGAAGAAACGCAGGCAACAACTTTGCAGTATCAGGAGCTAACTCTAGATAGCGCGAATCAAATCGCTAAGCGGGGTGGCGGAGCGCTACCTGAACGCACTATTGAGCTATCAGAAAAAGAAGCACAGATTCTCGGCTATCTGATGCAACATCCGGATCGGTTGCTTACACATCAGCAGATCTACGATGCTGTTTGGGGTACGGGTGACCAACCTAGCAGTAATGTTCTAGCGGCTCAAATGCGTCTGCTACGACGTAAAGTAGAACATGATGGTGAGGCCATCTTGATTCATACGGTTTATGGCAAAGGGTATCGATTTGGTTCTCCATCGGAAGAGTGAGAGGTTATGAACGTTCAAAAGATTGCGGCTTTTTCAGATGGTGATACGGGTGGAAATCCTGCGGGTGTTTTAATCTCTAAGCAACATCCTAGGGATGCAGAGATGAAGAGAATCGCGGCTGAAGTAGGGTTTTCGGAAACCGCTTTTGCTGCGCCCATTGAAGATGCATTTCGAGTACGCTATTTCTCTCCGGAGTCAGAAGTGCCGTTTTGTGGTCATGCCACGATTGCCTTGGGTGCAGCGCTTGCTCTGAAGCAGGGTGATGGCACATTCTCTCTGATACTCAATGAAGCTGAGATCACGGTTGAAGGCCGACAGCATGACGGTATTATTTCCGCTGCACTGCAGTCGCCACTTACTCACAGTGCAGAAGCATCACCTCAGTTGGAGTCAGAGGTGCTCAAGCTATTTGGCTATACAAATAGCGATCTTGACCCTGATATTCCAACGGCCCGTATAAATGGTGGTGCCGAGCATTTAGTGTTGGGACTCAAGACGCGGCAATTGCTTGCTGCAATGGAGTACGATCTTGCATCGGGTCGTGAGCTGATGAATCGGGAAGGATTAGTGACTATTACATGGGTGTATGCAGAAACGCCACAACGGTTTCATACTCGTAATCCATTTGCCTCAGGGGGTGTCTATGAAGATCCGGCAACGGGAGCGGCAACCGCTGCCTTTGCTGGTTACTTACGAGATATTGGCTGGCCGCACAATGGCGTTATCGATGTGGTGCAAGGCGAAGATATGGGGATGCGATCGCATTTAAAAGCAGAAATCTCTCCAACACTCGGTAGCTCGATCCGTATTTCTGGAACAGCAAGGCTCATGAAAAGCTGACGCTCCAATTTTTTACTTATTGGTACCCAATTTTATTCAGCTTCTGGCATGTCACCGTGGTCCATATCACCGTGGTTCATGTCACCGTGGTCCATACCGCTATGGTCCATCATTAGCTCCATGCTAGATGGTCCCGATGCTTTGATGCCCATGGATACCAAACCAGAGGTCAAAAGTCCCATGGATACTAGCCCTGTGGAGAGAACGCCCATAGAAATGAGGCCGATAGAGACGATGCCGTGGGCGATGACGCCAATGGAGATGACGCCGTGAGCAGAGATACCGACGGCAACGATGCCATGTGCTCCAAGCCCCATGGAGAATAGCTTTACCTTCTTTCGAGGTTTCAATGGCTGTGTTGTGGGGGAGCTGTCTGTCACAGGTCGATATATGAAATGGCCTAGTGATACTAATGCTCTGAGCTAAACTCTGTCAAAAGACAGCCTGTCATAGAAGCTGAATACTATGGCTAAACAACTCAGCAATATCAGCCTTTGACACCGCTGTTGATTTCACTAGGAACGATGTAGCGCTGCATGATGACAAAAAAGAGCAGAATGGGCGCGGTGGCGATGACGGAGCCAGCGGCGATCAGTCGCCAGTCGAGGGAGAAGCTGCCTGCTAAACGGGCGACACCCAGCGGTAGGGTGTAATATTCGGGTCGGTTGAGCACCAGTAGCGGCCAGAGAAAATCACTCCAGGAACCGATAAATACAAAGATTGCGAGGGTAACTAGGGCCGGACGTACAGATGGAATCATAATATGCCACCAGATGCCTAGCTCTGAGCAGCCATCAATGCGGGAGGCTTCTTCGAGTTCTTTCGGGACGTTTTGAAATGCCTGACGCATGAGAAAAATGCCAAACGCTGACGCCATGGAGGGAAAGATAACCCCCAGATAGCTGTTGGTTAAGCCCAGCTGTACCGTCAGAATATACAGCGGAATCATCACGATTTGAAATGGGATAAGAATAGTGGCAACAACCAGGGAAAAGATCAGCTCTCGACCGCGAAAGTTAAGCCGCGCCAAAGGATAAGCGGCTAAAGAACAAAACAGCAGATTGAGGGCTACGGTAACAACAGCAATTAGCGTACTGTTGAGAAAATAGCGTCCAAATGGATTGGTCTGCCAGACGTTGACAAAATTACTAAAGGTGGGCTGCTGAGGAAAAAAGCGAGGTGGAAATTCAAAGATGTTTTCGGTACCCGATTTGAAAGCTGTGCTAACTAGCCAGAAGAGGGGTAGGAGCATTGCGATCGCAATTCCCCCCAACAGCGCATAGATTAAAACCAACTCCCACCAACGCTTTTGATTGAGCATGAGCGATCTCCTAGCCAAACGAGCGTTTTTGCATCAGCCAAAATCCAGCAAACGCTTCCGAGTCAGGATTATCTTGTACTGCCACAAAATGGACCTGATTGGCCTGCTCCTTCGCGGCCATAAACCGTTCAGCTTCTTGCTTTAGCTCGGGGCGATTTAACCCAGCCATAATCCAGGTATCGTTACTACCAGTTTCCAGCAGTAGCTGAGAGATCTGGCCCAGTTGTACATCTAAATAAGCCATCTCTAGGCCCGACATCCAGCCAGCTAGGGGGAGGGCTCGCTCCGAAAAAATGAGAATACCTGGCACCATCGTATCTGGGCCAATTCCGGCTAAATCTAAAGGAAATGCGTCACTAAAGCCAATCTCCCAGTCGGGCATATCGGCAAACTCCTTAGCTGGTAGGCTGACCATTGCCCAGCGCTGACCCATGAGAGCATCTGGGAGGGGGCGGGCTGCTTCTACCGGCTGCACCGTAGAGGCCACTGGCCCCTCTTGATAGCCCGGTTGCTGAGGATAAAAATTTTGTCGACGCTCTTCTAGCCAGGTTTGCAAGGTAAAGGCACGACGACTAACCCGAGCCGATATCCCTAACTCGTTGCAGCCTCGCTTGATCATATTCTGCATCTGGTAGCGAAAGAATCGAATCCGAGTTGGAGATTCTCCCGCTTTTTCAATGGCTTCTTCTAGGGCCTGTCTTAACTCAATGGAGTTGACCTGCTTGTTGGATAGAAACTTGCTATAGCGAAGCGTGGAGCTGTCAGCTACTGATTGTGCTCCGTCACAAATTAGGACTTCCCACTGTTTTTTCTTGTTGTCATCTAAAACCGGGCGCGAGTAAAAGTCCAGTTCCCATACACTGCCCATTAGCTGTCTTGCTCCGCCAGTAGTTTGCCTGGATCTGCTGCTCGCTCAGGTGCTTCGGCCATGAGCTTGTCTGCCTCTTTGAGAATCTCACCAGGATACTTCTCTAAGACTTTAGTCGATAAACTAATGCGGCCCTTTTCTTCATCGAGGTTGAGCACCACTGCTTTGACGGGCTGCCCTACTTCAAAAATATCGCCAATGGACGGAACAAAGCTTTTACTAATTTGTTTGACGTGAAGCAATCCTCGCACACCGTCAAAATCAACAAATACCCCAAAGGGCTTAATGGAGCCTACTTTACCATCCACCAGCTGACCTGGGTTTAGCTGGCCTAGAGCTGCAGTCTTTGCCGCATTGCGATTAGAGAGCACCAGCTTGTTGTTCTCTTCGCTAACCTCTAGAAAACCGACCGAAATGGTTTGCCCTACCAGGGCCTCTAGGTCTTCAGGAGCGTTTACTAGATGAGAGCGAGGCACAAAGCCGCGCAGTCCTTCCACATCTGCAATCACACCGCCCTTGTTGGTACCCGTAACGGTGACATCAAGAATGTCCTTATTGGCTTCTCGCTGCTCTAGCTGCGCCCAGACCTCCTTGATTTCTAACTTACGGATGGATAAGAGCACCTGCCCGTTGCCATCCTGGTCTCGCACAATCAAAAACTGCCGCTCGCTACCAATGGGTACGGCTTCTTCGAGGGTAACGCTAGAACTTACTGATGCCTCACGGGCTGGAAGGAAGGCCGCTGCTTTTCCACCAATATCTACGTAAGCACCATCGTCAGTGTGGCTGTCTACCTTGCCCGTGATGACTGCTCCCTTTTGGAAGTTGAAGTCGTGTTGGTCTAAGGCTTTAAGAAAATCGTCAGCAGAAAAAGTCAACGGTCTACGGCCTGTCAGGACAGGCTCCTATAAAAAAAATCAGTTTTTCAAGTTTAAGTCAATTTTCGCTCAGCAAAATCTTAAGTTTTAATAGGCATGAGCATGGTGATCAGACAGCGCCAGTCGGCAAAGTGGGGTGGGGTTGAGCCAGGAAACCGGCAGTTCAGATAGGTTTAAACCTGTTTCTACCTGATTTTTGTAGCAAATAAGGTCTTGACCTTTTCCCAAGCATCGACTGCGGCATCGGGGTTATAGCTACCGCGACGATCGCAGAAAAAACCGTGGCCAGCCCCTTCATATTCAAAAATCTGATGCTCAATATTCGCCTGCTGTAGAGCTGAACGAATCTGTTGAACCGCCTCGGTGGGAATGGAGGCATCTTCGGTACCAAAGAAACAGTGGAGGGTGCCGGTGATATGGGGGGTGCGTTCTAGGGCGACTGGACCAGGACCAAAGGCGGTGTCGGGGATGCTTGCACCGTAGAACGATGCGATCGCAACCGTATCCCGTAAGGTTGCTGCCAGGTAAGCCACATGACCACCAAAGCAAAAACCAATACAGCCCACACCGCCTACTTTGACCTGGGGCAGAGTTTTGGCATAGTCAATGGTGGCTTGAATATCGCTTAGCAGTTCATCTGCCTGGGTTTGCACTTTATACTGACGACCCACCTGAATATCCTCGGGGGTGTAGCCGGTCTCAAACCCAGGAGCTTGCCGATGATACAGGGCCGGAGTCAGAGCTACATAGCCTTCATTCGCAATTCGTTCAGTCACATCGCGGATATGACCGTTGACTCCGAAAATTTCCTGCAGAACAACGACCGCACCAAAAGGGCCATCGCCGTTAGGTATGGCTACGTATACCGGTAGTCGGACATCACCGCTGTTGACCTCAATGGTATTAGTCGCAATCGTTGGGGTGGTCATGCTGTTGCTGTTCAATTTATCGCTCCTAATTGTGGAGCCAGAACACTCATAAGATCTGGTCCCTACTGTGAAGTTTTGTTGCCTATGCCAGTCAAATAAGAATTGTCACATCTTAAAACCCGGTTTCACGAGTAACCTCTATGTAATGTTGGGTAGCCTGGTTGTGGTTTGAGCTATGACTAGAACTCGACTAGGCCTCGAACCCCTAATCAAATTCCTCCGTTAGACGGCAACTGAGCGCGATCCATGGTGCAATTTCACATTCAAACCGATAGCGAAATTCCGGCTTCTACCCAGCTTTACGATCAGATTTGGTTTGCGATCGCATCCCGCCAGTATCCACCTGGATACCGCCTACCGAGTACCCGTCAGCTAGCGATGCAGACAGGGCTCCATCGCAACACCATCAGTAAGGTGTATCGTCAGCTAGAAGATGCTGGCGTGGTTGAGGCCCAGCCCGGTTCCGGTATCTATGTCCGCACCCAGGGCAGCGTTGAAATTGATAAACCCCGGTCGCCGCTGCTGGCCCAGTTTCCCAAGGCGCAGGAGCTAGTCGAAAGCAGTCTAGACGAACTGCTGCGTCAGGGATGCTCGCTGCATCAGGCCCGAGAGCTATTTCTCGGTGAGATCGACTGGCGTTTACGCTGTAGTGCCCGTGTCTTAGTCACTACTCCCCGTCAAGATATTGGCGCAGGAGAACTCATGGTGCGTGAACTAGAGCAAGCCCTACGTATTCCGGTGCAGCTCGTACCCTTAGAGGAACTCGAAGACGTCTTATCTCAAACGCGTTCGGGTACGGTGGTGACTAGCCGCTACTTTATCAATGAAGCCGAGGCCATCGCTGCGCCCAAGTCCGTGCGTGTTATTCCCATCGATATCTACGACTATGCTGAGGAACTAGGGCTGCTAAAAGATTTACCAAAAGACACTTGCTTGGGCCTGGTCAGTCTCAGTTCCGGTATTTTACGAGCCGCCGAGGTGCTGTCCTATAGTCTACGGGGTGACGAGATTTTGGTCATGACGGCCCAGACAGAAGATGATCAAAAACTCTCGGCTGTAGTACGCAGTGCCCAAACCATTGCAGCGCTAGATAAAGCCAGTTTTCCAGCCATTAAAGAGGCCTTGCAAGCAGCCAGAGAAGATATTATCCGTCCGCCAAAAGTAGTCTGCTGCGAGACCTACATTGGTGAGAAATCTATTGAGGTTCTTAAACGAGAGCTAGGTCTAGATTAATCAGCATTTTCCCTGGGGGGCCAGGTGTAGCTGATATTCTTTAAAAGGTTTGCTTGTTGAAGTTGTTCTTTTAGTAAGGATGCTGTTCTTTTCTTTGGGTGAGCATTTAAAAAGAGTGCTTGAATTTTCTCTAAATGCGTATCAAAGAGTGCCCTTTCAGAGGGAGTTAGCTGTTTTTGAATCGTTTCTGTAATGGCCTGGATAGCAAAGATAACTAGCTCCCATCTGACATTAGTGAGTGGAAAAACTTGTAAACAAGTCGGTAATAATTTTTGTTCGATGATGGCTGTACTATCTTCTAGGAAGCTTAGCCAAATATAGGCTTGAAACATGCTGAGATCGCGCATACTAGAGCGCTGAACAGCCTTAGATTGGATTCGACCTTGGCGGCTAGTGTGGGTTGAATAAGTTCTCAAGGCTTTTTGGTAAGTGAACGCTGAGATAGCATTTACCTTTGGTATCATCTTTTTGACTAGATCAACTGATTCAGGACGATCACTCGTTGTTGACGCAATTGAGCAGATGCGCTGCCATGGCATGGCTATCAACTCGTCTAACAGTTGCAGATACGGGGCTAGCCAAATAATCTCATCACAGGAAAGGTGGCCGAGAATACGTTGTTGAGTGAAGTGCATATGGGTTGTCATAAACCCAATCAGGTGTTGATTGATTGACGAAAAATAGATTGCTTTAAGCTCACGTAGAAACGGACTAATGGCTAGCATTAAGGCCTCAAATTCAGGTATGACCAGTTCTACGGCCTGCAATCTACCAGCTTCGGTATCAATGGTGTGTAAGTATTCGATAATGGGTGAGAAAATAAAGGACTGCTCATAGCAATCGATTAATGTTTCATAGAGTTTATAAACTTGATGACTCAGGTTCTTTAATTCTCCAATATCGGCAGAGAGACCAGTTGCCAATAAAAGTCGCTGTGTATCTCTATTCGCAAAGGTACAATCTGACTCTAAATAACTTTTTAGATATTTAGCAGTCGCTTGGCGCGATTCATCTGCGATCGCTAATCTCAAACGCTCTTCTACATGGTGTCTAACATAGCTAGAGATAGACCCAAGGTCTGGCAGGTAGCGAGCGACCCATATCTTCAGTAATTCATCGTTAAGGTCAGTTCCTGCAGACTGAACTTGCTTGAACTCGTACATTCTGAAGAGAATTTATATTCTGAAGAAAACTTACTCTTTGTATCAATAACTTATGCCGCAACATTTTTGCATCCCAATAATGGAGCAATTGAAAACATTGCAGCATAGGTCTAATGGTTCTAACTAGCTAGGGAATACCGGGCTACATCCGCAGACTTTTCTCGATTTGACGTAGCTTAATGCGGGCTAGCCCCAGGTTTGCTTTCTCTCGATCCATAACTAAATAAAAGAAAACGCCCTCAACCATTTCGCAGATACGGATCAAATGGTACTGATCTTTTAAGGTAATTAGAATATCCTCAATTGGTGACGTGATTTGTAGTCCATCACGCGCTCTATTTTTAGCTTTAATCACTTCGGCATTTAAGGCGATAGCCTGCTCTAGTTTTGCAGTAGGAAACTCGTTATCGTTTAAGCTAGCCTGCCCGAGAGAAAAGCCTGTTCCCCAATCTCCAAGGGCTGCGCCAATAGTACCATCAATAGATAGGGCACTCCGGATAGAGTCTTTAATATTGTCCATTTAGGGTGAAATAACCTCGATTAAGAAAAATGCACGCAATACAAAATAACTGTGTCAAATTTGACACACGAGTCTAGATAGTAGGAAATTCTTTACTTATGCTGATTGGCAGATCGAATCTAGAGCCAATTTGAACTTCGATTCACCCCATGTCGGTCGAGCACATATAGTTTGTTGCTCTTGATTTCATCAGATAACTCAGTATATCTAGGGAAAACTAGATCATCATGACGATGACTTAAGTCTATGAATCTACCGTGATCCCACCAATGACATGAAAGTCATCTTGCTGATGTCTTTACGTGTGGACTATGTTTGATGAAATTTAAGTGGATTTCCCCGATAAAATATCTTGGATTTTGAAGCGAGAACTCTTTTCTGCAAAGTTTTTTATCTTCATATGAAAGAGTTTGAATCTACCTTGAAATGTCTCAGCTTTTAAATCAATCACTCAAACTTAAAAAGTATGTAATGGTGATAGTACATGCTGCAGGTTGCGTTCCATGTTCAGCCTCGTTGTTCTAAATGTAGTAAATTCTCCTGGCAAGACCGCAGCGGCTATTGATTAGAAATTACTTAGCAGCGATCGCAAATCCCATGGACCGTCACTTCATAATTATCTATGCTCAGACCAGGCCGTATCTGAGCTGTATCTAGACATTGAAACTGTTCCCAGGGAATATCCTCAATGGAGCCACAGACCTTACAACGAAAATGATGATGCAACCCTACATTAGCGTCGTAGCGGCATACTCCTTCCTCCAAGAGCACCTCTCGCACTAAACCCACATCTCGCAGCGCCTGTAGGGAGCTATAAATCGTTGCCTGGGATGACCGAGGCACATCCTTGTTGACATCACTCAGGATTTGCTCAGCAGTCGGATGATCGGTACGAGCAAGCAGGTTTGAATACACTGCAAATCGTTGAGGGGTAACTCGCAGATGCTTTGATTTGAGTAGTTTGACAATTTCTTCTGTCTGCTGAGACATCGCTGCAAAATCTAATCAGAACTAAGACACATCCGTTTGAAAACCTAGGTCTTCTCGCTGCAGCACCACAGCTTCGAATGTAAGCGGAGCCTATACATAAGCAGCATTGGAGGATACATGTTGCATGTCCCTCTGGAGCTTATAGTGCAAGCATAGTATTCTCATATTAACATCTACATTATCTGATATCCACTTCAAGGTCAGAATTATTCTTAGTGTTGATGTTTTTCCAAATAAGAACTATTCTAGTTTAGGAAGGCGGCCATTCAATCAACTATTGAATCGGTGATGTCTATCTTTACAACCGATCCACCTAGCAATCAACTACAGGAAATTATTATGGCTGTTATCGAAAAAGTGCCCAGCGTTGTTTTTAAGACTCGCGTTCGTGATGAGTCGGTCGAAGGACCTAACCCCTATCGCTGGCAAGACACCACTACCGAAGATATTTTTGCTGGCAAAAAGGTTGTTGTCTTTTCTCTTCCTGGTGCGTTTACTCCCACCTGTTCTTCCAATCACTTGCCCCGCTACGAAGAGCTTTATGACGAGATGAAAGCTCTGGGTGTTGACGCTGTTTACTGTATCTCCGTAAACGACGCGTTTGTTATGTTCCAGTGGGGCAAACAGCAGGGTGCTCAGAACGTTAAGCTCCTACCCGACGGCAACGGCGAATTTAGCCGCAAGATGGGTATGCTGGTAGACAAGGCTAACTTGGGCTTTGGCATGCGGTCTTGGCGCTACTCCATGGTGGTCAACGATATGACTATCGAGAAGTTGTTTTCTGAGCCTGACTTTGGTGACAACTGCCCCACTGACCCCTTTGAGGTCTCCGATGCTGACACAATGCTGGCTTACCTGAAGGGCACTGATGCTCCTGGCGTTTCCGACCCTCGTAAAGAGTTTGTTGGCTAAGGTCATCCTTAGGTAAAACTTGGCCATTGACTCAAGGTGAGTTAATCAAGGCAGAGGAGGCTTAAATCCCAACCTTCTTTGCCTTGTATATTTTAATGATGCCAGTGAGTATTTTAGGTATGATTTTGTCCTAAAATTCCTGTCTGCTGACTTAATCTTAGATTCATCCTAGGCTCACTAAGCAGTGCAAACATAGTGATCTCACTTTACTTCTGACCAACCTACTCATCTCGAACCTCGATACCCGCTTAAGGCAGGTTAGAAAATAATGAAACTATCTAGTGCAAATATTGAAAATCATCTGGATACCGTATACGACGCCATTGTTGTTGGTGGCGGTATGGGCGGCCTATCTGCGGCTATTTACCTAGCGCGTTACGGTCTCAAATGTCTTGTTATTGAAAAAGGGAAGGGTCGCTCCCTATGGATGCAAGATACTCGCAACTATCTGGGATTAGACCCTACCACCCCTGGGCGCAACATTCTGACCCATGGTGCTAAGCAATCCTTAGAATGGGGGGCCGATCATCTAAGGGCCTTTGTTGAAGAGGTTGCTGATGAAGGTGAGACCTTTGCCGTTAAGGTCAAGGTTGGTCGGAAAAATAGTAAGTACTATACCCTTCGCAGTAAGTATGTGATTGCGGCTTCTGGTGTGATTGATGTGCTACCAGAGCTTGAAAACATGCAAAATGTCTATGATTATGCGGGCTATACGCTACATGTTTGCATGATCTGTGATGGATTTGACATGTGGGATCAAAAGGCTGTCGTTATGGTCAGTCGGGAATCTCAAATTAATGTGGCCTTTGTGCTGAACTGGTTTACTCCCTATATTTCAGTACTCACCAACGGATTTACGGTAGGGGATGAAATGCGACAAAAGCTGGCAGACCATGGCTACCCGCTGTATGAGACTCCGATCGCTCGTATCTTAGGCGAAAACCACAAGATGAGCGGTGTTGAGCTGCAAGACGGTACCGTTATAGATGCCACCACCGGTTTAATCAACATGGGCTCGATCTATCACAATCAATATTTAAAAGGGATCGACGGCCTGACCTGGGATGGTGAAAACCTGGTGACGAATAATATGGGCCAAACGACCCACGATCGTATTTTTGCTGTGGGTGACCTTAAACAGGGGCTAAACCAGGTAAGCGTTGCTGTGGCCGATGGCACCCTGGCCGCGACCCAAATTTGGCGCTATATTCGCCGCGCCAGTACTCCTCGTAAGTGGGAAGAAAACTTAGTATCGACTCCTGTTTAGACTGATCAGATACTCTCTCTTGAACTAGTGTCAGGATAGGTTTAAAGCTCAGTCTGTAATCGATTTCTGTCGTTGATCTATGTGGGGCAGGCCGCTGTTTTAATGTATTGGAATAGTAACTTGCCCATTAGCTTGAAAAATCTAGGTTTCAGCGATTACTGATATACTAACCAACTGGGCCAAGGCTACAGTAGGCCTGTTTATTTATTCGCTTATGCCGTGGATACGTATTGCTAGTGGTGGTGTTGCGATCGCAGTTGCCCTACT
>JBCDFI010000093.1:0-13266 GCA_039178155.1 Cyanobacteria bacterium P01_H01_bin.105 | reverse complement strand
GCTGCCAAACCAAACCCTAGCCATAGGCCAAAAGGTAACGCCACCGAACGAAATGCCAAAAACTGCAGCGAGACAGGAGCGGCATTTTGCACTGAGAGAATTGCGATCGCAATCACTAAAAATGCTGAAATAATTACAAGCAGAAATTTGGTCATATCTTGGTCGGTCGTCTCGCCAGCGATACCGATTAAGAGCCAAGGCCATCTTAGCTGGATTAGACATCGAACGCTTTAAAGCAGTTAAGCCCCTACCTAACAGCAGAGGCCCAACCACATTTAGATTTTCAGTATAGAAAGCGTTCGTATAAAACAGCCAAATCACCGCTTCAAATGAAGGACAATTGGCTAATAGGGTTTCTGTATAAGTCGTTCGTGTGAACTGTACACAACCTAGCCTGCCTTTTTAGCAATGTCCATAAATACCACGTAAGTATATTTAACAAATATTAAGTTTCTAACGGTGTTGCACGCGTTAACTCTAGGTAAATATGCTCCAGAGTCACTGGACTACGCGCAATAGAATCAATAGGAATACCCTCAAATTTAGCAATTAAATCACTTAGCTCTAAGCGATTAGGAATCCAAAACGCCAGATGCGTATCGTAACGACGCATTGTAAATCCATGGGTAGCAGCTCTGGCAATTACCGCCGGTTCATTGACTGTCCGTAAGGTGACAACTTCTTGAGCAGGAATGTAAGCTCGAAGCTCAGCTAAGCTACCCTGGGCTAGCAGCCGCCCCTGTTTAAGGAATCCGATGCGATCGCACAGACGCTCTGCCTCATCTAGCAAATGGGTCGTCAATAAGACAGACACCCCCTGATGTTTGAGCTGACGAATAAGCTCCCAGACTTCATATCGTGCTTCAATGTCTAGTCCTGTTGTCGGCTCGTCCAATACTACTAGCTTTGGCTGATGTACGATGGCTATAGCTAGACTCAGTCGCCGCTGCATTCCACCACTTAACTCACCCACAACACTACGAGCACGATCTGCTAAATTGACGGCTTGCAAACAGGCTCGAATACGTTGCGATCGCAGGGATGACTGTAACCCATAGATTTTGGCAAAGAACGCGAGATTTTCTTTACAGGTTAGACTCTGATACAACAGATTTTTCTGCGGCATCACCCCTAGATAGGGTTTCGTTGCCTCTGAAGCAGATCGCCCAGCAATGACTACGGAGCCAGTATCAGGCCGCAGTAATCCACTCAACAGATTGATCGTCGTTGTTTTGCCAGCCCCATTAGGCCCCAGCAAACCGTATACTTCCCCTGGCAGTAATTTCAAGGTCAACTCTGAGAGTGCCTGCCGCTGCCCAAAAGTCTTTGATAAGTTTTGAATATCGAGCACACAGCCCTCACCTGTACGCCCCTACGAGGGTATGGCATAACACCTTTAGCGTAAAGACAAAGACAGATACGAACACAAATGCTAATATGAAGCACGGTTCTCGACTAACCCAGGTCAAGAACAGGGGCATGTAGCTCAGCTGGATAGAGCACCAGATTCCGGTTCTGGCGGTCGGGGGTTCGAATCCCTTCATGCTCGTTTAAATGTCCAAATAATAGAGGTTTCATTCATGCCTCAAGGTTTCTGAATACGTCTTGATTGTCGACAACACGAACAACTAAGAAACCCCATCCCGATAAAAAATACTTAAGTTTGAAGAAGCGATAACTCGCAACCTACTATCCTGAACTGACATGAAAATGTAAACCAAAAACTTCTCTTAATGGAGATATTTAGGCTTACATGCGAGCTAAATGCCGTTTCAAATAGAAATATTGAAAGTCGTCCACATTTAATGATCAACAAATTTTAAAAATCAATAATTTTTCTAACATTGTGTAATATTCATCTCGATTGTGGCTGCACGCTTCCTAGTTGGAATTTATACGGCTCAAACCTCTATGGCCGAGTCTCTCAAAAAAACGTTGACCCACAGTCCATTTGCTATTAGCTGGAGCCAAACACAAGCAGATTTTGTACAGTGGACCATTAGCAATCGTCATCGCATTGATTGTTTAGTAGTTCAACCTGCTCAAGATGGTTTGGATTTGCTACACGAGCTGCGGGAGCGTGATATTTTGCTGCCGACTTTAGTAATCGCAGCACAGGATGATATTAGTGATCCAATCGATTATCACAACGCTGTCGTTCGTATTGCTCAAGACCAGGTAGATACAGTTGAAAGTCAGGTTCACGAAGCCATCAGTCAATTTTTGCAGCTGCCCGCCAGCCTAAATATCCCAGTTGATCAAGAAAGTACTTTACCAACTGCTAGTCGCGATAATCGACTCTTTCTATTAAGTCTGCAGCAACAGCGCCTGACAGAAAAACTTCATGAACGCTTAGGTTATTTGGGTGTGTATTACAAGCGCAATTCCCAAAATTTTGTTCGCAACATGACTTTGGAGGAGCGTCATGAGTTTTTAGACCAATTGCGTCAAGACTATCGTCAAATCATCTTGAGCTATTTTTCGTCAGACGATAAGAGCCTAAATCAGCGTATCGACGACTATGTTAATCTAGCCTTCTTTGCTGATGTATCTATTTCAAAGGTTGTCGAAATCCATATGGAACTAATGGATAATTTCTCCAAACAGCTCAATATAGAAGGCCGTAGTGAAGAAATTCTATTGGATTATCGTCTGACTTTGATTGATGTATTAGCCCACTTATGTGAGATGTATCGTCGGTCTATTCCGCGTGAAGTTTAACCCAAGACTCATACCTTTCTCCAATTCCCCTGCGGACCGTTTTGCATTATGTCCGCTACACTTTCGGGAGCCTTTCAATGGCCTATAAAAAAACATACATCTTAAAACTCTACGTCGCTGGTAACACCCCAAACTCGACTCGAGCACTGAAGATGCTTAATACGATTTTGGAAGAAGAGTTTCAGGGTGTCTATGCATTGAAGGTTATTGATGTATTGCAAAATCCGCAGCTGGCTGAAGAAGACAAAATACTTGCAACCCCAACACTGGCAAAAATCTTACCTCCACCAGTACGTAAAATCATTGGAGATCTGTCTGATCGCGAGCGCGTACTAATCGGGCTAGATTTACTCTATGATGAATTGAGGGAAGATGCCTAAAACTCTTTTCAGACAGTCGATTCGATGATCTTCAAGCAGGCTAGATGTATTCAAAAGTGCTAACCATATCCGCTAGACGGCAATATGTCTCGCACATCTGGTCGTAGCACTATCAATAGTGATTACTCCTTCAGAGCAAGCAGTTTCAACACATAGCCTAGAGTCTAAACATAGGATTCTGTAAATTTATTTCAGACCTCAGACATACTTTCAGTAGAATCAGTCAGAGTGCTTGCTCTCGACAGCTTAACCTGTTGAAATATTAAATAAGGTTCTTTTCTCTCGCTGTATTTTTTTACAAGCTAATTTACTTTTAAACCATGACTCAGTCTTCTCAGGGTGAGGCTCCCTCGAATAGAAACTTGGCGGGTGTCAAAAAAATTCGCACCATGATGGAAGGCTTTGATGACATTAGCCATGGTGGGTTGCCAGCTGGGCGTTCTACCCTTGTTAGCGGAACCTCGGGTACTGGCAAAACGTTGATAGCGGTGCAGTTTCTGTATAACGGCATTATAGATTTTGACGAGCCTGGCGTGTTTATTACCTTTGAAGAGTCGCCTGCTGATATTATTCAGAACGCTTGCAGCTTTGGGTGGGATTTACAGAAGCTAATTGATGACGGAAAGTTATTTATATTAGACGCATCTCCCGATCCTGAAGGCCAAGAAATTGTCGGGAATTTTGATCTTTCGGCATTAATTGAGCGAATTCAGTATGCTATTCGCAAGTACAAAGCACGTCGGGTGTCGATTGACTCCGTCACCGCTGTTTTCCAACAATACGATGCTGCTGGGGTAGTCCGGCGTGAAATTTTTCGATTGGTTGCGCGCCTCAAGCAAATGGGCGTAACTACAATGATGTCTACTGAGCGGGTAGAAGAATACGGGCCAGTCGCACGATTTGGTGTGGAAGAGTTTGTCTCAGATAACGTCGTCATCGTTCGCAATGTATTAGAAGGCGAGCGTCGACGTCGCACCATAGAAATATTGAAACTCCGGGGCACTACCCACATGAAAGGGGAATACCCTTTTACGATTACTCAAAACGGCATCAACATATTTCCGCTAGGAGCGATGCGTTTAACCCAGCGATCGTCCAATGTACGTGTATCCTCTGGCGTAGAAACATTGGATAAAATGTGTGGTGGTGGATTCTTTAAAGATTCAATCATCCTAGCGACAGGGGCAACGGGCACAGGCAAAACATTATTCGTCAGTAAGTTTATTGAGAATGGCTGTAAAGCAAATGAGCGAGCCATCCTCTTCGCCTATGAAGAATCACGAGCACAGCTATCAAGAAACGCTTATTCTTGGGGCATTGATTTTGAAGAGTTGGAACGAGCTGGGCTGCTCAAAATTATTTGCGCCTATCCCGAATCTGCTGGGCTAGAAGATCATCTGCAAATTATCAAGTCAGAAATCGCGCATTTCAAGCCATCGCGCATTGCAATTGATTCTCTTTCGGCCTTAGATCGAGGGGTTAGCAATAATTCATTTCGTCAGTTTGTCATTGGTGTAACTGGCTATGCAAAGCAGGAAGAAATCACTGGTTTCTTTACCAATACAACTGAGCAGTTTATGGGTTCTCATTCAATTACGGACTCGCATATTTCCACAATTACAGACACCATCTTAATGTTGCAGTATGTGGAAATTCGCGGTCAGATGTCACGGGCACTCAACGTATTTAAAATGCGAGGCTCGTGGCATGACAAGGATATTCGTGAGTATACAATTAGCGACCACGGCCCTGAAATCAAGAATTCTTTCCGTAACTTAGAACAAATCTTTAGCGGCTCACCTACTCGGGTATCTGTGGATGAAAAGAGTGAGCTTTCGCGCATTATGAAAGGAGTACAGCCAAGCGAGCCAGAATAAGAAGAGGATGCGGTGACCTTTGAGTGCGTTACTACTGAGATCTACTACCGGTTATCACCAGTTGGTGATCCAAAATTTTGATATTGTCTAAAATCATCCCTTGCTGAGCGATTAGGCTATTGAGGCGTTGCTCGATTTCGCTGGTTGAAAAGCCCAACTGAGTGGCAACATCAGCCAGCGGTAGCGTAAACTGACCGACTTTGAGACTTAGGTCTTGTTCTAAGTTAATTTCGCCATCTTGCACCTGGGGGCGAGCAACAATCCCAATATAAATATCACGGTTGGCCAACATTGGTGCTGCTTGCGTGAGCTGGGCTAAGGCAGTTTGAAACTCAGTAGACAAGCTTTCTGAGGGTAGTTCTGATAAATTTAAGACTGTACCCGTTTCAATAAGATCGCCGTTGAGGGTTGTTTGTAGAGATTGAGCATTCGCTAAAAGCTGAGTGGCCTGAGGTTGACTGAGAATCGCATCGTTAACGAGCTGATTAAGCCGGTCTTCATTCAGAGTTAAGCTAACCTGGCCATTTTCATCGGTAATGCTAGACAGGTGTTGCTCAATAGACGATTTACTCGATGCAGTATTCGAACCGACCGATGTGTTTTGGCCTGACTCAGCGTTGTTGCTGCTAAGCCCATCTAACTCTGTCGACTGCGAAGCGGCGAAGCTATTTGGTTGCTCATCACCCGATGGATTATTTGTGACGCTGTACCATCCGTAAGCAAAGCTGCCGCCAGCCACAGCTGACACCACAATCAGACTCATCAATAGTGCTGTTTTTCTCATGGTGTCGTTCGACTTGTCATAACCTACATCAAATCTTTCACAGTCTAGCGCCTCTGTCCGCTGAGAGTAGCGCTCCTAAGTTGCATGCGGCTCATGTTATGAGGTCGTAAACCCTTACCATAGAGACAAATAACTGTCTTTCTGATTTTAATGGCTACATTTGTTTCCAGGTTTACACGCTTGATTTTATCTTTACGAGCTTTGAACCTGAGCCTATTGAGTCGTTTGCTGTATGGCTGCGTAGCTTTCTGCTTAGTGGCAACCCTATGGATGAGTCATACCGTGGCAGCTTGGGCAGATGGTGCATCGCCCGATGAGCTTTTTGAGATTCACTGTGCCGGATGTCACCCCAATGGGGCTAACATCATTCGTCGGGGTAAAAACTTGAAGAAAAAAGCTTTGAATCGCCATGGCTATAAATCTGCCGATGCGATCGCATCCCTAATTACTAACGGCAAAGGTCTGATGAGTGCCTACGGTGATCGTCTCAGTGAAGCTGAAATAGACAAACTTGCCAACTATGTCTTGGAACAAGCCGCCGTCAACTGGAAACCAACAAAGTAATCTAATATTGACAGGCCATTTCCCTTACTTCCAGCCGTGCAGCTCAACCAAGTCATCATCGTCCACAAAGCAGGCAATCCACAAAGCAAAAGCTGGGCTGAAAAATGTGCTCAGCAGCTCGAAAAACTTGGCACCAACGTACTCTTAGGTCCCAGTGGGCCAAAAGACAATCCCTATCCGGTATTTTTGGCCTCGGCACAACAGCCTATTGACTTGGCAATTGTACTGGGTGGTGACGGCACAGCCTTAGCGGCTGCACGCCATTTAGCCCCTGAAAAAATTCCTATTTTGGCTGTTAATATTGGCGGCCATCTAGGATTTTTAACCGAATCATCAGACGAAATCGACGACCTTGAGGCGATTCTCAACCGATTACAAGAAGATCGTTACGCCGTTCAGCAGCGGATGATGCTGCGCGCCTGTATTCATGAAGGAAATCGCAGTAATCGTGAGCCTCTCAGCGAAACTTACTGGGCTCTTAATGAAATGTGCGTCAAACCGGCCTCCCCCGACCGCATGATCACTTCGATTTTAGAAATGGAAATTGACGGCGAAGTGGTTGACCAGTACCAGGGAGACGGACTCCTGATTAGTACGCCCACCGGCACCACCGGCTATACCGTAGCAGCGAATGGCCCCATTGTTCATCCTGGCATGGATGCCATCGTAGTGACTCCAATCTGCCCATTGAGTTTGTCTAGTCGCCCTGTAGTCATTCCATCTGGCAGTGTAGTGAGTGTGTGGCCTCTAGCTGACCCTGCCATGACCACAAAATTATGGATGGATGGCGTGATGGCGACCTCCATTTGGCCCGGACAACGGGTAGATATTTCGATGGCAGAACATATGGCCAAGTTTGTACTACTACGTCAAAATCAGTCCTATTATCAAACCTTACGCAACAAGCTGTTGTGGGCGGGGGCCAGAATTAATTACACCAACAATCATCGCAACTAGGATTGAACGTAAAGCGTCTATCGTGGAATGACTCACCTGTCTTGGTTGGGAAAAAGACAGACCAAACAATCAAATCACAACAGTCCACCCTCAGTCGTTGCTCTCAGTCATTCTCAAAAAGTGCACATCTGACTAAAGTTTCTGAGTATTGCCTTGCCCTTTGATCCAACCTTCAGCACCACTACTCGTTCGTACCTTGTACCACCGACCGGACTCTTCTAAAACCTCGACAGTTTCATCGTAGTCAATACCATCAATGGTTTCATAGTCAGCACCGGCACCTGTACGAAGTAGTAATCCAGCACTGTAAGTGACGATTACCTTGTACAACACCTTGGTATCAGATGCTGCGCTGGCCTGGACTGGTTGCTCGGAAACAGCGGGCTGAGGTGCGGGTTCAGGCTCGGCCTCACTTGAATCAACTGCGGCTGGTACATCATTTTCATAAACCGGTCGCTCTGGAGCAGTAGAGAGTTGGGTCAAAAAATAGCGAGCGGTTGCTACACCAGCTAAAGAAATGACAAATAATGCGATCGCAACCCCGCACATAAACTTGATCAGGCCAACTAAAAGGTCCTGTGGATTAAGTCGCTTAGATGCCATAGCTGCTATAGAAGATCAGGAATACTCGCAGATTGTCCTACGGTTATACCTTATTTTCCATAGAAAGTTATTAAATGCTCAAAATTCTGCAGACATCATGGAAATCCAACATCCTCGAAATCAATTGAGGCGCTGATCATGAATCGTTTTGAGCAAATAGAAAGTAATGCAAGAGCAAGCCTAGCTTTCAAAATCTTTCATGCGATCACTAAGCATAGACTGCCGCGATGCCAGACGCGCCTTGCCAGATGCCGCCCAAGCTTGCAGAGCATCGACTTGATCTTTAGCTGTACGGGCCAATGGCACTAGCTGACTAGCCGCCTCCAAAATATCATCCACCGTAAAATCACGATTTTGGCTAAAGCCAATGTGCATCGCTTCAATAATCACCTGCTCAATTTCGGCACCAGAAAAATCAGGAGTCTCATAAGCAAGACGATTAGTATCGTAGCTTTTGACATTGTGAGGGCGTAGTCGACTTAGATGAACGTTAAAAATCGCATCTCGTTCAGCCTGACTGGGCAAACCCACAAAGAAAATTTCATCAAATCGTCCACGCCGCAGCAGTTCAGGCGGTAAAACTCCAATATTATTAGCCGTCGCCACCACAAAGACAGGTGAGGTCTTCTCTGACAACCAAGTAATAAAGGTACCAAAAACACGACTAGTCGTCCCCGAATCGCCACGTCCCTCAAATCCAGCAAAAGCTTTGTCAATCTCGTCGATCCAAAGCACACAGGGAGCTAGAGCCTCAGCCAGCTGAATCATTTGTCTAGTACGTGACTCCGACTCCCCCACTAAACCAGCAAACAAGCGTCCCACATCCAAACGTAATAGGGGAAAATGCCAGTAATGGGCAATCGCCTTTGCGGTTAAAGATTTTCCCGTTCCTTGAATACCCACCAACATCAGGCCACGGGGATGCGGCAATCCATACTGCCTAGCTCGCTCAGAAAATGACCCACCCCGTTTAACCAACCAGTCTTTGAGATTATCTAAACCACCAATATCAGAAATTTTTTCTGTAGCAGGATAAAAATCTAGAATTTGAGTCTGACGAATCGTTTGCCGCTTTTCTTCTAGAATCAAATCAATATCATTGGGACTAAAGGCTCCATTAGCTGCTATGCCTCGCGCCAATACCCGGCGAATCCTCTCTATAGAGAGGCCCTGACAAGAACGTACCAGCGCATCCAATGCCTTAGGCTCTGGCAAATTGCCCATCGCACCCAACAATGCCTCTATTTCGCGCTGAATATCATCCACAGTGGGCAGCGGGAACTCTAGCACCGTCAGCAGCTCACTCAGCTCATCAGGAATAGTCAACTGGGCAGATAAGATGACAATATTTTTCGGCTGAGACTTTAACAGCCGAGCTAAGTTACGTAATTTTCGAGAGATCGCAATATCATCTAAAAACCGATGAAAATCCCGCAGAATTAAGACAGCTGGAGCCGAAGGAGACAATTTCTCAACAAACTCTAAGGCCTGTAGTGGGTTACGACGTCCAGTTCCAACATCATTGGGATTTCCCCGATAACCATCGACAAAGTCCCATGTATAAACAGCACGATTTCCAATTTGAGTCGCAACATAAGCAATCGCCTCTTCAGCCCGTTCTTCCTCACGAGTGGGAATATACACCAATGGGTATCGTGCTCGAATAAGTAGCCCTAACTCCTCGTGAAATGCCATAAAAAACTTAGACTAATCAGAAAGCTGTTGTTTCAAAGCAGACAGAGCAGACCAGCGTTGATCGGCTGCTGTCGCCGTATCATCACTGGCAAGTGGATTCGTAATTCCTTCACAAGCCTGATCACATAGTTGTCGCTGGGGCATAGCCAAGCAAAACTGCTGATAGAGCCACTCAGATGGATCAAAATGCCCTTGAGGTGGCAAAGTTTCTACTAGCTCATCTAAGCCAACCTCCACCTCTTCGGCATAGGTTTCAGCCTGAGGTTCTTGCAGCCAAATAAACTCTGATGTATCGACCTGTACACGAGTGTTGTAGTTTTGAAGACAGCGATGGCACATCAATGTAACGATGGCCTCAGCCTGGGCCGAGACTTCTAAAAAATTGCCACGATGCTGAATCTGAATACGCCCTTTGACAGGTGTCAGGGTCTCTAGAGTATTGAGATAGTCATTAACCTCTACGGTCCGAGTTTTGCTCGGATCTTTAACCAAGTGAGGAATATATATCCGTTGAATAGACCGCTGCATAATCAATTTGAAGGGTCAAAAAGCAATTCAACTAATAGAAACATTCGCACATAGCAAACCAATGAGTTGAGAAACCTACTTCAATCCCAATTTCTACTCATCTTCAGCTGCAGACTCCATACTCCCCAAGGCGCGTACTACCAAACGCCGATCAGGCTCTCGGCCACGGCTAAACGTCTCTAGACCACCATAAGCCTTTAGAAAGGTATGTACTTGACGGCGTTCAGCAGAAGATAAATCTGCGACTTCATGCTCTCTGCCACTTGCAAGTGCTTCTTCTGCAGCCTTCTCAGCAATGGACTTGAGTTCATCTCGGCGTTTTTGGCGATAACCCTGTAACTCAATCGTATAGGACTGTTGCTCATCAGGAGCCTGACCTATATTAAGCACAGTATTAGCTAGGTACTGAATAGCATCTAATACACGACCTCGCTCGCCCAGTAGCCCATCAATCTGGGCTTGAGTCAAAGAAGAATCCTCAATCGTTAACCAAAAACTACTGTCACCTAGATCATCATCGATATGTTCGCCCGTTACTTGTGCCTCAACGCCTTGATGACCTAGCAATTGCGATAGCCATTGGATACCGCCTTTATCTTGATGTTCGCCCATAAATTACTCACACCTGTTTCAGCGCCAACCACAAGTTTACCGTTCCCTATCGGTTAGAGACCTTTTTTTTAGAGCCACCACCCGATTTCTTATTACCTTTCACGCGATTAGAGCCGGACTTACCACCAGATTTATTATTACTCTTGGCAGAACTCTTACTGGCTGACTGAGAACGAGCACCGCTTGCTTTACTTTTATCAGCAGATCTCTTAGAACCTGGCTCAAATGCTAGGGGTCCTCTATCAGCACTAACCGTCTTGGCTTCCTCAGCATCTACCAAAGCCTGAATATTCTCAGGTAAGGGCTCTTTTGACAGAATAAAGGACTGAGCTGTTTGAAATACGTTAGCCAAGACCATATAAAGCAAAACACCCGCAGGTAGAGGGAAAAACAAAAACATGCCTGAGAACAAAACAGGTGTCAGCTTAGTAATGGTTTCTTGTTGAGGATTATCACTGGACGACTGACCTGACAGCAGCTGATTGACATAAAGACTAATACCAAAGAACAGGATCATGCCAAGGATATCCCAGTGAATTTCACCTTCATCCCCAAGGGCACCAATACGTCCTAGTTCTTTAATAAATAAAAATCCTTTATTAGCAGCTAGCCCCTTCACCTTTGCTTGAACAGTGACATCCCCAGGGGCAAGAGCAGTAATCTGACCGTTCTCGTCAACTTTAACGAACTCTTGACCTTTGGTAATTTCCCATACAGGTTCAAAGGCAGATGGATCTTCAGCATACTCAGCCGCCAGTTGCTGGACCGATTGACCCTCAGGAGTCTGCAAGCGCACTACAGCGGTGTCGCCGACACCAATACGGTTACCGCCCGGCAAAACTGGAGCAACTGGAAAATGCTCACCATCGGCAATGTAAAGGCTGGACTGCTTGGCAGAGAAAGCTTGAGGTTGAACTTGCTCGACTGCGTCTTGGGGAAGGATTTGCAAATTGACAGGATAGGTAATATCGGCAAACGGCGACCCTCGAAGCGTAGCAAACAACGCAAATAGGATAGGCATTTGTAAAACGACTGGGAAACACCCCGCTAAAGGATTGCCAAATTCCTTGTAAACACCTCCCATCTCCTCTTGCAGCTTGGCGGGATCGTCTTTGTGACGCTCTTGGATTTCTTTAACCTTCTTCTGCATCAGAGGCTGAGTAATCTTCATACGCCGCATATTGCGAATCGATCCAGCATTGAGTGGATAGAGAGCAAAGCGAATCAGAAGAGTCAAAGCCACAATGGCTAAACCATAACTAGGCACAATCCCATAGAAAAAATCTAGGATTGGCAGCATTATATTGTTCGTCAGAAATCCAATACCGAAATCCATGCGCGCTTACCGAGCAAATTGCATACCGACCTCTAATGTATCTGAATATTGCAGGCGTTAGGTCGATTCGCTGCAAAAAGGGCTAGTTATTTCACCCAGGTGAAGACAACGGAGACGGTGTTCCACCTCTAAAATGACGGTTATTAACACTTAAGGATTGCAAACAAAAATTATGCCTCCTTAGAGTAAGCATTTTAGGTTTGTCAGAGTGAAATATTCTAGGGAGAGCCTCCATTCACTTGGAGATTAGATTTTCACCAAGCTAAGCGCTCAAGCCACTTGCCTGTCTAGCTTTAGGTGAAATATGCTCAGTGATTTTGTCATAAAGCTCACGAAAATTGGGGACAGCCCGTAATTCTAGGCGGCTACCATCCTTGAGTTGAACTGCCATGTCTCCCCACATTCCTAATCCACGGGGCACAACAGCCACACGGGTAACTTCGGAATAGATCAAGTCAGTACGATTACGCCCTAGCCAGCCACCAGTCACCGAAATGCGACGGCTGGTAATACGATAGCGAACCCACAGCGCCCGAATAATAGCCCCAACAGTGATGGGAATAAATACAATTGTGATCGCCAACACACAGTGAAAGATCAAATCACCAATGTGAGGACCGCCTTCGTAATAGACTTCCTCTTTAATTGCCATGCAGCACCTCCAGCTCTACCAATAGATTTTCTAATTCTCGCAAAAAATCGTAATATTCGCAGACTGTTGCGGAGGTGCGGACATTAATCACAACCCACCAAGCGCCATCAGTTCTGGAAAGTAAGGCTCTAAGAGCAGAGTGAATCTGGCGTTTAATACGGTTACGTACTACGGCCCGCTTATGAACTTTTCGGCTAATAGAAACGCCAAAACAAACACCCGATGAAGGCTCTTTGAGCGAGCCTTCATCGGGTGGTGGATTCTTAAGAGCCTTAATAGCTAAGCAATGACCGCTAGCTCGTCGCCCCTGACGATAAACTCTAGAAAATGAACGCGAGGAGCGCAGTCGATGTTGCCTGGGTAATGCCACAGGTACGAGTTCAACTCACTTACTGACCTTTCACTTATTGACTTAAACAGCCAGACGAGCACGGCCCTTTTTGCGACGAGCCTGAATAACTCGACGGCCATTTACGGTCCGCATGCGGGTACGAAAACCAGAAACGCGCTTACGCTTGCGGGATGTACCGCCGAGGGTGCGCTTAGTCATGGCGATT
>JBCDFI010000092.1:0-13529 GCA_039178155.1 Cyanobacteria bacterium P01_H01_bin.105 | reverse complement strand
TTGGTGAATCTATGTTTTTTACGATTCCTGATGGGTCAAAGGTGGCAATGGTAAAGCTTGTGGAGTGGCTGCGATCGCAAAACTTTCTCCTCTTTGATGCCCAAATGATGAATCCTCACCTAGAGCGCTTTGGCGCATATGCCGTTGAAAGTGAAGTCTACGAAGACATTCTGTATCAAGCCGTCCAGTTACCCTGTCGATTCCTTCCCCCATCCATATCTGAGCGCAAAATCTCGATGATGCAAAACCGCTTACATCGAGAAAACCGTGAGTAGGCTCAGCATTACTGTAAGTTCAAGGGGTAATCCTTTCGCTGGCTATTTATGGATGCGATTCCAGATATGAGCCCCGGTTTTATCGGAGCCAGTTTTCTAGCATCATTTGTTGCCTGTTTTTTCTCTAGCTTGGCGGGTGGGGGCGCTGGGCTAATCTTGCTCCCTATCCTCTTACTGCTGGGCTTACCGTTTGTAAATGCACTGGCCTGCCATAAGCTGGCCGTCGGGTTTATTGGTTTGGGTAGTGGTTATCGTTATGCAAAGGCTGGGCTTATTGATTGGCAGATATTCTGGTGGACAGGATTAACAGGGATTCCCTTTGTAATCTTTGGGACTCGTTTTGCAAGTCTTTTATCCGGTGAAACCATGCGCCCTATTCTGGGGGTTGTCATTTTAGTGATGGTTGTTATTGCCCTCTTGCGCAAGACTGGCCACTTGGAGCATCAGCCCAGAGCAATGTCACCTAAGCTCTGGCTGTTAGCCTCTTTAATGCTGATCCCAATGGCGTTTTATAGTGGCTGGATTACTGCAGGAGCCGGGATCTTTACCACCTATCTCTATCTAGTATTTTTTCGGTATGACCAGCTTCATGCCACAGCTATGACCCTGTCTGCCAACGGTATTTTTTGGAATATGATCGGCGCGGCTGCCCATATATTTTTAGGACATACGGTTTGGGCGTTAGCTCCAGGGCTGGTAAGCGGTGCTCTTTTAGGAAGCTACTGCGGAGCTAGCCTGGGGATTAAAAAGGGAAATAAATTTTTGCGATTGATCTTTCTAACATCAGCGTCTATCACCGGAGTGCTGCTCTTGAGATAATGGGCACCCAACGAACGACCAACCTGCCGTTAATTCTTATGCAGTGAGCCGCTAGTTTTGAGTGTTGGTGGTCACTCTGGTAGTTGCTAGTATAACCATGACGACTCAGCGTTTGAAATAGTGATATGGCATTTTCAAAATTCCATGCCTTTTTGATGACGGGGGTGTGAGATCGCACCTTTCTAGAACGCGTCTTCCAAAAGCTGCTGCTTAACTTCACCTGGTGGGACAATCGCAAAGATACCGAAGGCAATAACCTACGACGCGCTGATTGCTGCCACGGCTCTTGAGCATGGTTTAACGGTAGTGACCCGTAATATCGGAGTCTTTGAAAAGACGGGGGCAAAGCTGCTTAATCCTTTCAGTGCCCGATAATCAAGCGCTATTTAACGGTATTCGCTAGCCGTTTTGCATTTAATGACGAAATGAACGAAAAGGGTCGAAATTCTAACCCAGGAGCTGGTAAAAAAAGAAAATTCCCTGTTCTAGAATCCGACTCCCATGGCTGTTTTTCAGGATGCATTTATTTCTTACGGACGCACGGATAGTAAGGCGTTTGCCATTCAACTAAAGAATTGTCTGACAGCAGCCGGATTAACCGTCTGGTTTGATTTCGACGATATTCCCCTGGCCACGGACTTCCAGGAACGCATTGATAACGGCATTGAACGCTCCCATGCGTTTTTGTATGTAATTTCCCCATCGTCGGTGCATTCGGCCTACTGCGATAAGGAGCTGAATCTGGCCCTGCGGTGTGGCAAGCGAATTATCCCCATCATGCATGTGGAGTCGATTAGTCGGGATACCTGGCAGCAGCGAAACCCTAACGGTTCTGACGAGGACTGGCAAGCATTTCAGGCCGCAAAGAAACATAGCAGCTTCGAAAAACTGAATAAGACCGTTGGCAAGCTGAACTGGGTCTTGTTCTCTGAAGGGCATGACTTTGAACAGTCGCTGCAGGGGTTGTTAGCTCTTTTTCCATTGCATCAAGACTATGTGCAGCGCCACACACAGCTATTGCTCCAGGCGCTGACTTGGGAACGGAACCATCGCCAGACGCGGTATCTGCTGGTGGGCAATGACCGAATAGAAGCAGAGAAATGGCTCAACGTTCACTTTGCGGATGAGGCGGCACCGTGTGAGCCGACGCCGCTCCACTGTGAGTTCATTACCGAGGCCACCAAAAATGCCAATAACCTGATGGCCCAGGTGTTTTTGTGCCACGACGACCAGGACCAAGACACCGCAGAGCAGATTCGGCAATCGTTAATGCGGCGGGGAATTACGGTGTGGAACTACCGCACGGATATTCAAACCAGTCAGGATTACCACAGCGCTATTGCCCGAGGTGTAGAAGAAGCCGACAACATTATTTTTATCCTGTCGCCCCATGCAGCCCAGTCTGACTATTGCCAGCGGGAACTGGATCTGGCGTTGCAGCTACATAAGCGAGTGATTTCGATTCTGGCGGCAGCCACTGATGAGGGGATGGTGCCAGACAGTCTCAAGTCGCTGCAGTATATCGATCTGACGGACAATCGGCAGGCCAGTGACTATTTGGCGGATGAAAGTGAACTCCTAAAGCAGCTAAATACCGAAGCGGCGTATTACACCGAGCATAAGACCTGGTTGACCCAGGCTCTGAAATGGGAGCGGCAGCAGCAAAACCCCACCATGCTATTGCGGGGATACAACCTGCGGCGGGCGGAGAGCTGGCTAAAGGTGGCCCGCACCCATGGGCAGCCGCCGACGGAACTGCAGGAACAGTTTATTGCCGAGAGTTTGCGGCAGCCATCGGATGGGGCATTGGATGTGTTTGTGTCCTATTCACGGGTGGATGCGGACTTTGCTCGCCGATTGAATGAGGCATTGCAAATTCAGGGAAAACGCACCTGGTTTGACCAGGAGAGTATTGCCACGGGGGTGGACTTTCAGCAGGAGATTTATCGGGGTATTGAGAATTCCGATGTGTTTTTGTTTGTGCTGTCGCCCCAGTCGGTGGCGTCGCCCTACTGTGCGGATGAGGTGGAGTATGCGGAGAGTTTGAATAAGCGCATGGTGACGGTGTTGCATCGTCCGGTGGATGCTGAGAATTTGCATCCGGTGTTGGGGAGGTTACAGTGGCTGGATTTTCGGGACCATGATGGGGATTTTCAGGTTAATTTTCAGGAGCTGCTGCGGACGTTAGATACGGATCGGGAGCATTTGGAAATCCATACGCGGTTGCTGGGGCGGGCGTTGGAGTGGGACCGGGGTGGTCGGGATGAGAGTTTGTTGTTGCGGGGGCAGAATCTGGAGTCGGCGGAAGGGTGGTTGGTGAGTAATGGGGAGGTGGAGCCGAGGCCGACGGGGTTGCAGCAGGAATATGTGCGGGCGGGGAGAGCATTTCAGGCTGCGCAGGATGCTGCAGATAAGAAGTTGCGGCGTGGAGCATGGATTGGAAAATGTTTTGCTGTTACCGGACTTTCGCTAGGATTGCTAGTCACCATCTTTGCGATCATATTTGCTCTAGAGGTGCAGGGCTTGTTGGTTTACGAAAAGGACAGAGCAGCCGCCGAATTAGAGAAAGCTGGGGTTATTAATGAGCGTACGTACAACCGGAAAATAGAAGATTTACTTACAGCAATTAGAAGTATACGTAGCAATATGCAAGAGATTAAACCGAAGTCGGCTGTAGCGGATATTCCGGACGCCCCTGAAGCTATTCCTACCCTGGATCTGCAGCGTTTACACGCAACTTTAGAGAGTCAATTACTTCTTAGTCACAAAGCCTCGGTCCTTCACGTAAGTTTTAATGCTGATGGCACTCAAATAGTGACCGCTTCAGCAGATGGCACGGCACGCGTTTGGGATCTCAGCAGCGATGAATTCCAGATTCTCGAAGGGCATGGCAGCGCAGTCAATCACGCGAGCTTTAATGCTGACGGCACTAAGGTAGTTACCGCTTCATCTGATGAAACAGCACGCATCTGGGACCTCAACAGCGGCAAATCTCAGGTCTTAGAGGGGCATACAGATCCAGTGCGTGACGCAAGGTTTAATACTGCTGGCACTCAGGTTGTCACCACTGCCCCATGGGATGAAGCACGCGTTTGGAACCTTAGCAGTAGTGAATCCCGCTCATTGGGGCATGGCAGTGCAATCAAGCACGCAAGTTTTAATGCTGATGGCACTCAGGTAGTTACTGTTTCAATGGATGGCACAGCAAGAATCTGGGACCTTGGCAGTAGTGCCCCCCGCTCATTGAAGAGCGATATGGACTCTGTCATTTATGCAAGTTTCAATGCCGCTGGCACTCAGGTGGTTATTACTACATCATGGTATGCAGTAGGCATTTGGGATCTCGACAGCGGCGCATTTGAGCTCTTGAGAGGTCACGAGGGACCCGTCAATCACGCGAGTTTTAATGCTGATGACACTCAGGTGATCACTGCTTCAGAGGATGGCACGGCACGCATTTGGGATCTCGACAGCGGTAATTATCAAGCTTTGGAGGGCCATGATGGCTCAGTTAATCACGCGAGTTTTAATGCTGATGGCACTCAGGTAGTTACTGTTTCAGAAGATGGCACAACACGCATCTGGAATCTCAAAGGTCAACAGTTAGCTATTTTTGAAGGTGAAGGTGGCACCTTAAGCCCTGATGGTCAACGTATAGCCACGGTAAAAGATGGCAAAGTCAAAGTCCACGATATCCTGACACTACCCGAACTACTCGACTGGGGCTGCCAGTGGCTCGACAATTACCTCAAATACGGCAAAGCCACCAATGCCGACCGGGCCGCCTGTAACTTACCACCCCGAGACGACACCACCCAGCCCGATACTGTCTCTTCTGCCGACACATCAGCAGTCGTTGCCGTCAACAACCCCTTCGTCAGTGACATGGTCCACAGCGCCATGGTTGACCCATCATTTTTCATAGGCGCACCACAGACCGACACTTAGCCACAATTTTTCTATGATTGAAGCTAGGATCTGATACACCACCAACACAACACTAGCCATGTTTACTGTTGAGACCCCAGCGGCGGTTCCGTCTGAACCGATTTGGCGCTTAAGCGTCGCACAGTACCATGCCATGATTCAATCGGGCATTCTGACCGATGACGACCCGGTAGAACTCCTCGAAGGCTGGTTAATAGTCAAAATGCCAAAAAATCCACGCCACCGAGCAGCCACCAGAATTATCAGAGGAGCACTGGAAAGCCTCTTGCCCGATGGCTGGTATGTGGATACCCAAGAGCCAATTACCACAACTGATAGCGAACCCGAACCCGATGTTGTGATCGTGCGAGGCGATACACGTCAATATCTCGATCGGCATCCAGGCCCAGATGATATTGCATTGGTGATTGAAGTATCTGATGCCACCTTGCAGAGCGATCGCACATCAAAATACCGCACCTATGCCCGAGCCAACATTTCTATTTATTGGATTGTGAACCTAGTCGAGGCTCAGATCGAAGTTTATACAGAGCCATCGGGGCCAGTCGATCAACCAAACTATGCTCAGCGCCAAGACTACAGATTATCTGAGGCGATTCCCCTGAAATAGGTCGCCTGCCGTTGCAAGAACTTTTGCCTTAGTCTCTTCAAAATGTTGGCAAGGTTGGGTTTCGCTAAGATGACACAATCGGAAAGATATTGAGTTACCGCAGCTCAACGCCAACCTACGTGGGTGACGCTGGTCTACAAACGGCGGACTAGCATGCTGATCATGTGGTCGGCGGGGGGACGCAAAATTAGGCGATTATCGGGGACTTCGATTAGGGTGCTCCACTGGCTGATTTCTACGTAGCGTAGGTTGTGCAGTAGGTGGATGGTCTGGCGGATATCGTTGGGCTGGCCCAGCAGGATATGGCGGATGGTGCTGCCGGGGGCGGCGGGCTGGACGGAGAAGTCGGTGGGTAGGCTTGATTCTGTGAAACTCATAGGGGCTTTCCTTGCGCAGGGTGAACCCGCAATACGACATTGAGGAAATGCCCCCAAAAAAGTTAGCCACCCTGCAACTAAACTCAGGGTGGCTATAAAATGCTCATAGCTCACCGACTGGATGCATCAGTCGAGGGGTTAGCGAGGTGGTCGTGTTACCAGCACTTCCATCTCGCGCGGCTAATTTTTTTGGGTGCGAAAAGCAACTTAGGGAAGCTGCTTATTGTGTAAGCTATCAGGTCCAGATCGATGAGTCAAGCGGAGTGTTGGGCAGGGCATTAGTAGACGAAATCAAGCTTTTTAATAAGTGGTGAATAGACCGTTTTATAGCTTTTCGTTTGTGGTAAATCTCGCCTAACGCAAGACAGCGTTCGTAAGCTTTCTACGCGCTCTGAAACAGCTTAAGCAAGCGATTCCCACTATGGTAGCTGTGGCAATTATTAATAACTCAGACTTTATGCCTCGTACCTGGTGATATCAGCCATGGTTACTGTTGAGCCCCAGCGACTGTCCCAATTAATATGCTCATGACTGTATCAACCAGCTTCATCTACTTTGAAGAGATCGAGTTTGAAGCTAGTAGGGCACATTAGGACGGCAACGCGCAGCATATGCACCATCAGAACAAAACGCCCTAACAGTTTGCTGGTGCAAGGGCTATTAAGGACTATTTTTATAGGCAGCAGATCAAACTAAGTGTTGCACAGCTAACTATGATGAGGACTTTACTACCTTGTTAGCGATTGGTTTTCCAGGTTCTAAAACTTCTAGATAGTCGGCCAATCTCTTCCATTCATGGGCTGCTCTGGCATTGCCTGTATCAGCAGCAAACCTTAATGCATCAATGATTTTCTCTTTTTGGCTTTCGGTAATTGTGTAGTTCATCTTTGTGGGTTTCTTGTTTGGTCTTTAATTTCGGAGCTTCACAGCTCCATTAGCGGTTCCTATTTATACGACTGAGGCGTGAAAAAATCTGTAATTTTGAATTCATTTGGGCTTTCGATGCCTGAAGAAGCGTCTCAGCGTCTGAGCTAGTGGCTCTATCGAACTGAATGCCAAGCCAAAGATAACTCTATTGAAACTACTCGTTAAAATAACTAGATGTAGCGCTACAAATCCGCTAATCTTAGAATCCAGACTCTACAGCTAGTGGCTACAACAAAGCTTCAAACCACGAAGGCTCTAGAGTATACTTGTACTAAAAGTGGGCGCGGTTTATGTCCTTTGTTGGTCTGCACATCCATAGCGATTACAGCTTGCTCGACGGTGCTAGTCAGCTGACGCCGTTGGCCGAAAAAGCCGTCGAGATGGGGATGCCTGCCATTGCTCTCACCGATCACGGTGTCATGTACGGGGCTATTGAGCTGATCAAAACCTGCAACAAAGTAGGGATCAAGCCCATCATCGGCAACGAGATGTACCTGATCAATGGAGATATAACCAAGCAAGAAAAACGTCCCCGCTATCATCAGGTCATCCTGGCCAAGAACACCCAGGGCTATAAAAATTTAGTGAAGCTCACCACCAAGTCTCACTTAGATGGGGTTCAAGGTCGTGGTATCTTTTCGCGTCCCTGCATCAATAAAGATCTGCTGGAGCAATATCATGAAGGCCTGATTGTCACCAGCGCCTGTCTCGGAGGTGAAGTGCCTCAGGCGATTATGCAAAATCGACTGGATGTGGCTTACCGCGTTGCCAAGTGGTACAAAGACCTATTTGGTGAAGACTATTACCTCGAAATCCAAGACCACGGATCCCCCGAAGACCGCATCGTCAATGTAGAAATTGTCCGCATTGCCCGTGAGCTAGATATCAAAATCATTGCCACCAATGATTCCCACTTTATTTCTTGCGTAGATGTTGAAGCCCACGACGCGCTGCTCTGCATTCAAACCGGCAAGCTAGTTACCGAAGATAAACGCCTGCGTTACAGCGGTACTGAGTACCTAAAATCCGCTGATGAGATGCGTCGCCTGTTCCGCGACCATCTGACCCAGGATGTCATCGACGAAGCTGTCGTCACTACTCTGGAAGTTGCGGAAAAAATCGAGGCATACGATATTCTTGGCAATCCTCAGATTCCCAATTTTCCCGTGCCCGCAGGCCATACTGGCGAAACCTACATGGCTAAGGTGTCTCGCGACGGTTTGCTTGATCGGCTGGAGCTTGATTCTTACGATGACGCGCCTCAGGAGTATCAAGACCGGCTGGAATACGAAATCCAGATGATGCACCAGATGGGGTTTGCCACCTACTTCTTAGTGGTGTGGGACTACATCAAGTTTGCTCGCGATACTAAGATTCCGGTGGGGCCGGGTCGTGGCTCGGCAGCAGGTTCCCTAGTGGCTTACTGCATGGGCATTACCAACATCGATCCGGTGCATCACGGGCTACTGTTCGAGCGGTTTCTAAATCCTGAACGTAAGTCGATGCCTGACGTTGATACCGACTTCTGTATCGAAAAACGGGAGAAGGTGATCGAGTATGTTACTGAGAAGTATGGCAAGGACCACGTTGCCCAGATCATCACCTTTAACCGCATGACCTCCAAGGCGGTACTCAAGGATGTGGCCCGCGTATTGGATATTCCCTACGGTGAGTCCGACAAAATGGCGAAGATGATCCCGGTGGCTCGGGGCAAGCCCGCCAAGCTCAAGGTGATGATCGACCCTGGGGAAACGCCTGAGAAAGCGTTTCAAGAAAAGTATGAAAGTGGCGACCTAGTGCCAGGCACGGCAGTTACCTACCGCCGCTGGTTGGATATGGCCATTACTATCGAAGGCACAAATAAGACCTTCGGCATGCATGCGGCTGGAGTGGTTATTTCGGCTAGGCCATTGGACGAACTAGTGCCGCTACAGCGGAACAACGACGGTGCAGTGATCACTCAGTACTACATGGAAGATGTGGAAGCCGTGGGTCTGCTAAAGATGGACTTTTTGGGCTTGCGTAACCTCACCATGATCCAAAAGGCGGTGGATTATGTGGAACAGACCCGTGGGACAACTCTCGATATGGATAAGGTCGCTTATAACGACCCAGAAACCTATAAGTTATTGAGCCGGGGTGAGTTAGGTGGTGTATTCCAGCTTGAGTCTTCTGGTATGCGTCAGATTGTGCGAGATCTCAAACCTGACGGTCTCGATGATATTTCGTCGGTACTGGCCTTATATCGACCTGGTCCATTAGATGCAGGACTGATTCCGAAATTTATTAACCGTAAACATGGTCGTGAGCAGATTGACTATCCCCACGAACTGATTCAGCCGATTTTAGAAGAGACCTACGGCATCATGATCTTCCAAGAGCAGATCATGAAAATTGCTCAGGATATGGCGGGCTACTCCCTGGGGGAAGCGGATCTGCTGCGTCGAGCCATGGGTAAGAAAAAGCAATCAGCAATGGATATGCACCGAGGCAAGTTTATTGAAGGCTCGGTGAAAAATGGTGTGCCCCAAAAGACCGTCGAAACCCTCTGGGACCAGATGGTGAACTTTGCGCAATATTGCTTCAATAAAAGCCATTCGATGGCCTATGGCTATGTCACCTATCAGACGGCATATCTGAAGGCCAATTATCCGGTTGAGTATATGGCGGCACTGCTGACGGCGATCAGTGGTGATCAAGATAAGGTGCAGATGCACATTGCTAACTGCGTCAGCATGGGTATCGAGGTGCTGCCGCCGGATGTGAACCGTTCTGGTGTGGACTTTACGCCGGAAAATGACTGCATTTTGTTTGGGTTGTCAGCGGTACGAAATGTCGGGCTAGGGGCAATTGAGACGCTGATTCAGAGTCGTGAGGAAGATGGGCAGTTTACGTCGTTGCCGGAGCTGTGCGATCGCATCGATCTCCGCGCCGTCAACCGCCGTGCTCTAGAGGCCCTGATCCACTCCGGTGCCCTTGACGGCCTCAACAACAACCGACGTCAGCTATTCTCTGATTTAGAATTCGTCGTTGACTGGGCTCAATCCCGTGCCAAAGATCGCGAAATTGGCCAGGGCAACATCTTTGACATGATGCTAGGCGGTAGTGAGACAGCCGCAACTCCCAATGAAAAGACCAATAATCATGCCGGTGCCTATGAAGCAGCTCCCAAAGCACCCCCCATGGAAGACTACGATCCTCAAGAACGATTGCGCTTAGAGAAAGAGCTGCTAGGGTTCTATATCTCCGATCATCCCCTTAAGTCAGTTCAGCGTCCGGCTCGGATTTTAGCTCCTATTAGCTTGGCAGAGCTAGGAGAGCAGCCTGAAAAACTTACACTTAGCGCTATTGTCATGATCAGCGCCGTGAAACCCATCACCACTAAGAAGGGTGACAGCATGGCTATTCTACAAATCGAAGATCTCAGCGGTCAGGCCGAAGCTGTCGTCTTTCCTCGCTCCTATGCCCGGATTGGTATGCATATTAAAGCCGATGCTCGACTCATGATTTGGGGTAAAGCGGACCGTCGCGATGACCAGGTACAGTTTATCGTTGATGATGCTGAGCCCATCGAAGATGTGCGGTTAGTCACCGTCGAACTGCCTCCATCAATTGCAGGCGACATTGTCCAACAAAACCGTCTGCGCAATATCATCCAAAATCAGCAAGGGGAAGACAAGCGCGAAGCCAAAATTCCTGTAGTAGCCATGATCAGTTACAACGGACATCGCCAGGTTGTACGGCTCGGTGCTCAGTTCCGGGTGAAGGATCCTGACGAAACTGTATCTGCTCTCAAAGCTGCTGATTTTCAGGCAAAGACAGCACCTTTGGTAAGTGCCTAAAGGTTTTTAGACAGGGCGCATAGAGTCTCATTTTGTAATCAATGATCTCCCATCTAGGATGACTGCAGCGCACCCGGAATCCTCAATAACATTCTTGAAGTCCCTAGAGATGATTACTCTAGGGACTTGAATTTTAGGTTTTTTATTTTAACGCTTAATTTTTATCACCAATTGATATAGACGTTTGGACTCTACGGCACACTGACTCAAAGGGGTTTGCAACAGACTTAATCACTATGACTGACCAACTAGACTATAAAACTGCACTACGCTGTGCCCATCTCTCGAACGAAGTCTATCGAAAGTTCAATAGCGATCTGCGCTTTAGTATGTCTCCTAGCCTTACGCCAAAGCTGTTTGACATTAAGCGAACCGATACCCAGGTTGCTTTACTAGAAGATCCTCAGACCCAGTGTGGATATGTTGTTTTTCGTGGTAGCAACGCCGATCGCGACTGGCTGACTAACTTAGATTTCTCCCGATGGTCAGCGGTGACAGATGCTGTCTTAGACGATAAACAGTTGGACTATCCTGATGTCTATGGAACGTCGAGTTCCGGCGTAAAAATGCATACAGGATTTACCAAGGCCTATCTTGCTGCGCGATCTGAAATCCATTCCATTGTGCGGGGAAGTGCCATGAAACATTGGATAGTGACGGGGCATAGTCTAGGCGGAGCCTTAGCAAAATTGTGCGCTGTGGATTTGCAGTACAACTTCTCACCTAAAATTTCTGTTGAAGTGTATGCGTTTGGCTCGTCTCGCGTGGGTAATAAAGCGTTTGCAAAATCTTACAACCGCCGTGTCCCCAATTCTTGGCGATTTGTAAATGGTAATGATGTAGTCAGTGGGTTACCCCGACGCTGGCAAGCCTATCGTCATGTGGACCAGCGTATCCGACTGGGAACACGACTTAGCTGGCGTATCTTTTCAGGTAGCTTGCAAGATCACCGAATTGACCGTTACATAGCTGCACTTACTAAGAAGGTGGCTGAACCAAAATAGGCTGTGTTGAGATGAATAGCGCCCTTGAGTATATTTCTAGCTATGGCCGTATTTCTAGCTAGAAATGACAATGGTATATTCCGTGTGAGTATTTAGAACTTACTATTCAGATAGCTGACATCTGAACTTATTACGACATACCTAAGGGGTAGCTATGAAAAAAACGGGGCGTCGCAGTAGCAATATCGAAGATCGCCGTGGTAGCACAAGTTCTCTTGTGGTTGGCGGTGGTGGGTTAGGCGCTTTAGTACTAGCCGTCGTCGTGAGTTTGCTAACCGGCGATCCAGGTCCTATTTTGGAGCAAGTAGCGGCACCTCCTGCTCAAGTTCCTACTCAACAACCTCAAACCTCCCCGGCTGAGGATCAGCTCGCTGATTTTACCTCCGTGGTCCTTGCTGATACTGAAGATACATGGAGTCAGATTTTTCAAGAGCAAGTTGGTCAGCCTTACCCAGCGCCGACCCTAGTCCTATATTCCGGGTCTACTCAGTCTGCCTGTGGCATAGGTCAGGCTGCCATGGGGCCGTTTTACTGTCCAGCCGACCAGCAGGTTTATATTGATCTCAGTTTTTATGGCGATCTTCGGAGTCGACATCAGGCTCCCGGTGATTTTGCCCAAGCCTATGTGATTGCCCATGAAGTCGGCCACCACGTTCAGAATGTATTGGGCATTTCTGATCAAGTACGGCAGCTTCAAAGTCGTGCGAATAAATCTGAAGCTAACCAGCTTTCAGTCCGATTAGAACTACAGGCTGACTGTTTTGCTGGTGTATGGGCCAATCGTGCTGATCAGGCTCGAGACATTTTAGAGCGCGGTGATATTGAAGAAGCGATTAATGCGGCGAGTCAAATTGGTGATGATCGATTGCAGCAGCAGTCACAGGGATTTGTCGTTCCTGATTCATTTACCCATGGTAGTTCTGCCCAGCGCGTTCGTTGGTTTAGACAGGGAGTAGCAACTGGTGATATTGAGCAGTGCAATACGTTTTCGAATAATCAAATTTAGGAAATTTTGATAAGCAACGGCACGCAAGTTGACCACCAATGGGCTAACTGGAGCTTCAAGATTACCGGTAAGAATTAGCCCCGACGACAATAACTCACCGCTGCTGCTCAATGACTCCCGAAAGCTAGTCGAAGGTCACAACGCTACGAATTGATTTGCCTTCATGCATCACATCAAATGCTTCATTAATTTGCTCTAACGGAAAAGTATGGGTGATCAGATCATCGATGTTAATTTTACCGTCCATATACCAGTCCACAATTTTTGGTACATCCGTCCGACTTTTGACACCACCAAACGCAGTGCCTTTCCAAACTCGCCCTGTCACTAATTGAAATGGACGTGTGGAAATTTCTTGCCCCGATGCGGCCACACCAATAATGATGCTTTCACCCCAGCCTTTATGACAGCACTCCAGTGCCTGCCGCATGACCTGCACGTTGCCAATACACTCAAAGGTATAGTCAGCCCCACCTTTGGTTAACTCCACCAAATAAGGCACTAGGTCCCCCTCCACCTCCTGAGGATTTACAAAGTGGGTCATGCCGAACTTCTTGGCGAGGGCTTTTTTCCCAGGATTTAAGTCTACCCCCACGATCATATTTGCCCCGACTAAACGGCAACCCTGGATCACATTTAAGCCGATACCCCCTAGCCCAAATACAATTACATTGGCTCCAGGTTCCACCTTGGCTGTATTGATCACAGCACCAATTCCTGT
>JBCDFI010000091.1:0-13542 GCA_039178155.1 Cyanobacteria bacterium P01_H01_bin.105 | reverse complement strand
GGATCATCATTCAAGTTGAGCTTTAGCAAACCGGATGCAAACCCGCCAAAAAAGGCAATAGGTTGTCCCAAAAGTTCTTGCACAATAGGGGTTAGCTCATCAAGAAACATAGAATTAACAGATCGTCACAAAATACCTTAGTTATCGTAACGCGGCTACGGAAAGATCGGGTACAAACATTAGATATAAATAATCTTCCAATATGGAATTATGTCTAGCGCAGACCTCGACGTCCATTGGGATAAATTGTGGACCAGTTAGTTTTCGCAGTCGTTAATTGCTGTTCGCTAAGGTTAGCACCCGTTAAATCTGCCCCGCATAGATTGACGCCCTTAAGATTCGCTCCCGCTAGGTTACTGCGACTAAGATTTGCTCCCCGTAGATCACTATTTTCCAGGTTAGCTTCTCCCATATAGGCATTGGATAACTTGGCATTCTTAAAATTGCACTGCCGTAAATCCGCCTTACTAAAGTTGGCGTTGGTTAAATCTGCCCCTTGAAAATTACAATCCCTCAATTGTGCACCCGCAAAACTTGCACCGCTAAAAGTCATGCGTTGTAAATTGAGCCGAGCTAGGGGCTGTAGTGAGAAGTCGCGATGCCCACGACTGTAGGCTTTTTGAACCGCGTCAGGAGTAATCTTTTTTCCCTGCCCAGAAAACGGCCCCGATTGACTTGAACTACTAGACAGCAAGTTGCCGGAGGAGCGACGTGGAGCAATTGGAGAAGGCCTTGTATTTTGGCGACGTTCTCTGCGAGCTCGAATAGCAGCAGCCATGCGGGCCGAGGGTGACGCCCCCGTTGGAGAATCATCTAGTCCTAATACTGCAGCCGTATCGTCACTATTAAAAGATGGTTGACTGGCTGGACCTACCTCTTTTGGAGCAGTTGTCGGAATAGCCATATTTTGAGCCAGACTATCGAGGTATGGCTCTAAATCAAGGTCTCGTAAAATCGCATCAGCCGAGCTATAACGATGCCGCACCGAAATCTCTAACATTTTGCTCAATACACCTGCAAAATGTTCGCTAACTTGAACATGCTGTTGCCAAAGAATCTCTCCAGACTGAGGATCGTAGGACATTTCCTTGGGCGACTTTGCAGTCAGCAGATAGAGGCAGGTTACGCCAATCGCATAGATATCGCTAGCATAGACCGGGCGCATGGCCATTTGCTCAGGGGGTGCATAGCCAGGAGTTCCTACAGCATAAGCTGTCAATGCGGTGTGTCCTGACTCCTCACTAGCTTTTACCGGATTTACTTTATCTTTGACGGCACCAAAGTCAATCAAGACTAAACGCTTATCCGCATCCCGCCGAATCAGATTGGCTGGCTTGATATCGCGATGGATCACTTGATTTCGATGAATGTACTGCATTACCGGCAGTATTTCACTCAAAAACTGCTTTGTTCCTGACTCACTAAAGGCACCACGAGTTTTGACTTCTTTCTGTAAGGTGGCTCCATGGATATATTCCTGGACCAAAAAGAAGTCCTGACTGGCTTCAAAGTAATCTAAAAGGCGTGGCAGCTGAGGATGATTACCAATTTTGCCAAGGATCTTGGCTTCACGCGCAAACAATTCACGCGCCATTTGCATGACGTGAGGAGCATCCGCTGTCGGCTGTAACTGCTTAACTACGCAAGGCGGACATCCAGGAAGACCTTCATCATGAGCTAAAAATGTAGTTCCAAATCCACCCTTGCCTAGCGCACCGCTGACACGATAGCGATCGCGCAGCAACAAACTTGCACCACAGGCTAGACATTGTCTCGCTGTGGACGGATTCTTAGGGCTAGGACACTCCGAATTGATGCAGTAGGTCATGTAGCTTTAGCCACCCTGCTCACAGATATGAATGGGGCTATGATTCAAATATGGCACGACATATAAAAAATTGGACAGGGAATGCTCCACTACCACTGAGCCATAGAGAATGAAATCGATTGGACTTTGCTCTAGTAATTTCTAATTACTTCGCATTTCTCAACCATCAGCCATGAGTCGTGGAATAGGCAAGATTTTTTAATAGCTTAATGTTATTTCTTACATCTAGTTTTATTTTAGAAATTCTCTGAATTTATCTCAGCTAGATCGGCACTTAGGTAACCTTGCGTGAAAGACAATTACAGTAGATTCATTAATTATCTTATCCAATTGTTGATGGTGCCAGTATCAATTTAGGAACTAGTGTTTTAAAAATAAAGCGTTGAGCCTGCTTTAGAAAGCCGATGTTGAGAGAATTAACTAGGCTCGCACTGTGCAATGAAGCAAGCAGCTTAAAGCGGGACTTCAACGGTAGAATAATTTCGTTCTCTTGCTATTTAGTACGGTTTTAACCCAGGCCCCATGCGCATTTCTGTCAACTGGCTCAAAGAATTTGTCGATCCACAGTTAACACCTGAAGCTATTGGCGATGCCTTAACAATGGCAGGGTTTGAAGTGGAGGATATCGAAGAACGCCGCAGCTGGGCTGATGGTGTGGTGGTGGGAAAGGTCACTGAGCGTAACCCTCACCCAGATGCTGACAAACTAAGCGTCTGTACTGTGGATATTGGCGAAGCTGAGCCATCCACCATTGTTTGCGGTGCAGCCAATGTCAAAGCAAATATTTTTGTAGCTGTGGCTACGGTCAACACCTATCTACCTCAGGTAGACCTCAAAATTAAGCCTCGCAAGCTTCGCGGCGTCCCCTCTGCAGGCATGATTTGTTCGCTAGCCGAACTGGGATTGGTAAAAGAGGCTGAGGGCATTCACATTTTTGAGCAGACTGGCTTAAAACCAGGACAAGACGTGCGTCCTTTACTGGGGTTGGATGACACCGTATTAGATCTATCGTCAACAGCAAATCGAGCTGATGCTTTGAGCATGGTGGGCATTGCTCGCGAGGTCGCTGCTATTACCGGAGCAGCGCTAACATTACCGATTCAAGAAATCGCCATCCCAGCTAGCTCTCAGAGCCAGATTGAGCTCTCACTCTCTTCTCCTAAAGCCTGCCCCATCTACATTGGCACTGTTTTAGAGGATGTAAAAATCGGACCGTCGCCTGTGTGGCTCAAGCAACGGCTAGAAGCTTCAGGCACTCGCTCCATCAACAACGTTGTAGATATTACTAATTATGTGCTGTTGGAGTGGGGACAGCCACTGCATGCCTTTGATCTAGATCGGTTGAGCCATGGTAAAAATACAACGGTCGGTGTGCGCTTCGGTAAACCAGGCGAAGTCCTCAAAACTCTAGATGGTCAAGAGCGTCAGCTTAAGGACCAGACCCTGGCAATCACAGCTAATGATGTGCCAGTGGCTCTCGCAGGCGTCATGGGTGGCGAAGACTCTGAGGTCCATGACGGCACTCAACATGTCTTTCTAGAAGCTGCCTTTTTTGACGCAGCGGTAATTCGGCGTTCGTCCCGTAGCCAAGGTTTGCGGACGGAAGCGTCGGCTCGGTATGAGCGAGGTGTTAACCCAGCAGAGCTAGAGTTAGCCACTAGCCGCGCTATTCAACTAATGGTAGAGCTAGCCGAGGCAAAAGCCACCCACCAACAGGATGAGCGGACTGAGGTGGGTAAAATTACACCAACGCGCACCGTTGGTCTGCGTTTGGCTAAGGTACAACAGGTCTTAGGTAACTATGTCGCTGACGATGGCACACTTACCGCGCTCAGCGCACCTGACATTGAAGATACCTTGACTCGCCTGGGATGCATCTTAAAATCCGATGGTGACCACACATGGACGGTCATCGTCCCAGCTTATCGCTATCGAGATCTAGAACGGGAAATTGATCTGATTGAAGAAGTTGCCCGTTTATTTGGCTATAACCGCTTTGCAAATACCCTGCCGCAACAGACATCTCGCGGCCGCCTTTCCCCGGAAGCGGCTCTAGGTCGGCAGCTGCGAGAGGCATTGAGGGGTGCGGGGCTGACTGAAGTTTTACACTACTCCCTCACACATCCAGCTCCTCAGCGAGTCGTCCTAGACAATCCTCTCTTTACCGAGTATTCGGCTCTCCGTTCTGACTTACTGTCAGGATTAATTGATGGGTTTCAGTTCAATTTAGAGCAGGGTAATGGCCCCTTAAATGCCTTTGAAATCGGTCATGTCTTTACCAATGAGAATGGTCAGCTCAACGAATATGAGCGTATCGGTGGCATCTTAGGTGGTAATGCGGCTCAGGGTCAGTGGAGTGGGACTACCGCTCCGATGAGCTGGTATGACGCTAAAGGCATTCTAGAAGCGGTCTTTCAGCAAGTAGGGCTTGACGTTGACTATCGCCCCGATAGTGAAGATGTCCGGTTGCATCCTGGGCGTACTGCTTCTTTGTGGGTACGTGGCAGGACTCGATTGGGTACTTTTGGTCAGCTGCATCCTCGCCTACGTCAAGAACGCGACTTACCCGATGAAGTCTATGGGTTTGAGTTGAACTGGGAAGCGATCGCAACCTGTCTTGTCAGCGATCGCTTCCGAGCACCTAAGTTTAAGAGCTATTCCACCTATCCCGGTTCCGACCGTGATATTGCCTTTTACGCTCCAGTTGAGGTGTCTGTTGCAGACCTAGAAAAGTTGATTGCCCGCACAGGTGGCCAACTCTTAGAAACAGTCACCCTATTTGATGAATACAAAGGCAAGGGTGTCCCCGATGGGCAACGCAGCCTCGCGTTTCGCATGTTCTATCGCGCTAATGACAAGACTCTGACAGACAAAGATATTGACCCTTTACAGGACAAAATCCGAGCCGCCTTAGAGAAAAAGTTTAAGGTGAGCCTTCGCAGCTAGAGAAACCTGGGATCGCTGTTTGGCTATCTACTCAGCCGACGGCTTGGGTCCTTTCTTTTGCTGCTTGTCGCTAAAGTAAACCTCTAGTACCTGCTTGGCCATGGGTGCGGCAAAGGACCCGCCGCCACCGCCAGAATGTTCGCCAAACGATACCACCAAAATTTCTGGATTGTCAAAGGGAGCGTAGGCCCCAAACCAGGTGTGGTTCTCAAAGGGTGGAGCTTCAGCCGTCCCTGTTTTTCCTGCCGCGTTGGGAATGGTGGGCACGTTGAGGCTGGTGGCCGTGCCGCTGGTAATGACCTGACGCAGCCCCTCTTGAACCACTTTGATCGTCTCTGGCTGCATCCCGAGGGATGTCTTCCACTGTTTGGTTTCGGCTCCATCTAGTAGCAGATGGGGTTTGACGCGGTAGCCGTCGTTGGCTGCGATCGCAAACATGACAGCCGTCTGCAGCGGAGTTACCTGCATATAACCCTGACCAATGGTCATATTGATGGTGTCACCCAGATACCAGGCCTCATCAAAGGTTTCCTGCTTCCAGGCTTCGTCAGGGACTAATCCTGGAGATTCTTCGGTTGCTAGCTCGATACCGGTTTTAGCCCCCAGACCGTAGTTGCGCATCCACTCAATCAGCGGTTCGTGCCCCATTCTCATCCCCACCTGGTAGAAAAAGGTATCACTACTCCACTTCAGCGCCCCTGCAAACCCTAGGGGTCCGAAGCCAGCATTGTTCCAATCCCAAAACAAAATTCCGCCAGCGTTGATGTTGGGATAAGTGGGCAGGACCGTACTGGCCGGAAACGTTCCTGACTCAATGGCGGCTGTTGTGGTGATAATTTTGAACGTACTGGCGGGCGGATAGGCCTGCAGAGACCGATTGAGAAAGGGATTCCCACGGCTGTTGAGCTGCTCCCACTGGGCTTGAGTAATGCGGGTGGAAAAGATGTTGGGGTCAAACGTGGGACGGCTGACCATGGCCAGGATAGCGCCGTCTCTTGGGTCCATGGCTACGATGGCCCCAATCGTGTCGCCCAACGCTTTTTCGGCTGCCTTTTGCAGCTCAAGATCTAAGGTCAAGCGAATATTTTGACCTGACTCAGGCGGTTTTTCGCCCAAAATACTCAGCACGTTGCCAGCACTGTCCACCTCAACTTGCTGACCACCCCATACCCCACGGAGCATGGATTCAAAGGACTTCTCAGATCCCATTTTGCCAATAATGTCCCCCAGTCGATAGTCATCGCCATCAAGCTGGTCAAACTCGTCTTCGTCAATTTCACCGGTATAGCCAATGACATGGGCCGCTAAATCACCATTGGGATAGTTACGGATAGCTTCTGCCTCTACTCGTACACCGGGCAGTTCCGACGCATACTCGGCTAAAGCAGTCGTTTGAGCAGGGCTAAGCCCCCGTGCGATCGCAATCGACTGTGTAGACTCATAGCCGGCTGATTCAATCCGCGCTTGAATTTCATCAGAAGGAATTTCTAATAACTTTGCCAAACGTTGCACCACCTGATCACGCTGGTCTGCGGGCAGGGCGACGGGCCAGATCGAGACCGAATGGGACAGCCGACTGCCTGCCAGAATCTTGCCATTACGATCAAACATGGTGCCCCGAGCCGGTCGTCTCGGTAGTAGCAAGATCCGGTTTTCTTCAGCTAGCCTACGATTGCGATCTCCTTCCACCAATTGCAAATAAAACAACCGGCTGCCAATCCCTCCCAGCATCACTAAGGACAGAACGATCATCATGATTACCGACTGATACTGACGACCAACGGTACGTCCTCCCTTTTTTTCAACCTTTGCTGAGGGATATTGGAGAAAGGCCATGATTGACGACGCTTAAATTCCTAAGGGTTGGGCCACAATTGTGGAGAAATTATTCGATCAGTTTAGCTCTTCAAGCTAAATTCCCACAGCACCACAACTTTAGACCTTCCCAAACTGATTAATTGGGATTTTGAGCGACTCCCCGTAAAATAATGCAAATGGACCAATCACGAGGGTTGCATCCTATGGCTCAAACCATCTCTCCGCCAGCAGTCAACACGACAGCGGCATTGGATGTAGAACTCAGAGACGTCGTCAAAATTTTTGGTGAAGATACAGCCGTTCAAGGACTTAATCTACAAATTCATCAAGGTGAATTTTTTAGCATCCTAGGCCCGTCAGGCTGCGGTAAAACCACCACACTTCGAATGATCGCTGGATTTGAAACCCTGACCTCAGGAGAGTTAACTATCCAAGGACAGTCGATGAATGGGATTCCTGCCCATCGTCGCTCCGTCAATACGGTCTTTCAAAGCTATGCCCTGTTTAACCATATGAACGTCTGGGATAACGTAGCCTTTGGTCTCAAGATCAAGAAAGTACCCAAGGTGGATTTACGCCAGCAAGTGGGCGAGGCCCTCACATTAGTCCAGATGGAAAACTTTGCCAAACGCTATCCTACACAGCTATCGGGTGGACAAAGGCAGCGGGTAGCCTTAGCGCGGGCGCTCGTCAATCGACCAGCGGTCATGCTGTTAGATGAGCCGTTAGGAGCTTTAGATCTAAAACTCCGCAAACAAATGCAGGTAGAACTTTCAAATCTACATCAGCGGCTGGGGATTACATTCATCATGGTGACCCACGATCAAGAAGAAGCACTTTCCTTATCAGATCGCATTGCCGTCATGAAAGATGGTCGCATTGAGCAGGTAGGCTCCCCAAACGAAATATACGAACATCCATCTACCGCATTTGTTGCTGATTTTATTGGCGATACCAATTTACTCTCGGGGCAAATTCAACCAGATTCTTCAGCGTTGATCACCGCCAGCGGCCTTGAGGTGGCCATTTCACTATCGGCTGATGAGCGCAGCAAGCTCAACGATAGCTCCACCATAGATATCAGTATTCGTCCTGAAAAAATTCACCTTAGTGCCCAGACTGAAACGACAAGCTTCACTAGACATGAGAACTATTATCCAGGCAAAGTTAAACACACCCTATACACAGGTCCCCATATTCATTGCATTATTGAATTAACTACAGGGGAACAGTTACGGGTTTTGCAACCCAACCACATGGCCTATCATTCAGGAACGCCAGTACATGTATCATGGCCTGCCTCTGACGCTCAGGTGCTCATCGAGCATAGCCCCCCGTAATCAAGACGACTTCTGTTGATCAACTCACTCCTAACTCCGAGTCAAGTTGCACAAAGAAGGATCTACATGAACAAATTTCCATACCTTAATAGCTTAAGGTCAGAAAGTGGTTTAAAAGTATTCATGGTGTTTGCTTAGAGGAGAAAGACTGTGCCCCGCCGAATATCCCGCAATTCATCGTTGCTCTCACGAACCTCCCGTCGACGTTTTTTGCAAGGGTCTGCAGCAGCCTTAGCTGGAGTAGGTCTAGCGAACTGTCAACGTACTATTGGGGAAGCCGAAACTGCCCCCGCCGAGCCCTCGCAGGATGCAGCTCAGGCCTCTGGTACATTGCATATTTACACATGGGCAGACTATACAGACGACGAACTGGCCGCACAGTTTACAGAGGCGACTGGTATCGACGTCAAAATCGATGTCTATGACTCCAATGAAACCATGCTGGCTAAAATGCAGGCTGGTGGCGGGGCCAACTACAGTCTGATCTATCCGTCAGACTATATGGTCACCGAAATGATCGGACTGGAGATGCTAACGGAGTTAGACAAGTCTCGCTTGGTCGGTTTAGACAAATTGCGTGAGAAGTGGAAGAGCCCTGTATATGACCCAGACAATACCCACAGTATTCCTTTTAGCTGGGGTACGACAGGGTTACTTTATAATGCCGAGGTGCTGACAACGCCACCCACCGATTGGGACTATCTGTGGGATAACCGGGAGGTACTTTCTCGAAAGATGACCCTGCTGGACGACGTTCGAGAAACCATGGGAGCCGTACTGAGTTCCCTAGGATATTCCTACAATGCCACTGAGCCTGCCGAACTAGAGGCAGCCTATCAGAAACTGCTGGACCTTAAACCTGATTTGGCATCGTTTAAGTCCTTTGGCTGGCAAGACGAGCTGCTGAGTGGGGATTTACTCTTATCGATGGTCTACTCAGTCGAGGGCATTCCGGTCAGTCTCGAAAATCCCACATTTAAGTATGTGATTCCCGAGAGTGGTTCATCGGTTTGGACCGACACGATGGTTATTCCCACCTCTGCCCCTAACGTGGATGCAGCCTATGAGTGGATTAACTTTAATCTACAGCCCAAGGTGTCTCAGGAAACCGTAGAACGTCTGTTCTTTGCCACACCAAATGGGGAAGCCATGGCCATGCTCTCGCAGGATCTGCTTGATAATAAGAACTTATTCCCGCCGGAAGATTTATTAGCGAAGTCCGAAGGAATTGCTCCCGTTGGTGATGCCAATGCTCTTTATGACGAGTATTGGACCAAAGTGACTAGCGCCTAGAGCTATGGAAAAGGGTATTGGACCGACAGTAGGTCTTACCAAAGTCCTTAATTTAGCGACTATTGGGTCACTATTGAGGACAGGTCTTAGACCACTGGGTCTGCTCGGCCCAGCTGGAGTGTGGCTGTTACTGTTGATAGTGCTGCCAACATTGCTCATTAGTGAGTTGAGCTTTGTGCCCGGTCTCAAGCCTGGGCAGCCAATTGAAGGATACGGTCTTCTCAATTATTTGAGAATTTTAGAGCCTACCTATCTTCAAGTCCTGAAACGTTCGGCTACCTTTGCCACAGGAACCACGCTGCTTTGTTTACTTCTGGGTTTTCCTGTTGCGTATTGGCTGGCTTTGATGGCCCCCAAGCGCTGGCGTAACCTGCTGCTGGTTTTATTTATTCTGCCTCTGTGGACGTCATCGCTGCTGCGCACCTATGCCTGGATTACGCTGCTGAGACCCTCTGGAGTCATTAATCTAGCGTTGAGTGCCGTGGGTTTACCAACCCAATCCTTGATGAACACTCATTGGGCGGTTTATATCGGTATGACCTATAGCTTTTTACCCTATATGGTCTTGATTTTATATGCCTCTCTAGAGCGGTTAGATTTACGGCTCCTGGAGGCTGCGGCTGACTTGGGGGCCAATCCTAATATTGCCTTTTGGCGAGTGACGGTCCCTCAAACGATGCCTGGTATTGCTGCCGGCTGTCTGCTGGTATTTGTCACTAGCCTAGGTGATTTTGTAGTGCCCACTCTATTGGGTGGCCCTACCAGCATGACGATTTCTCGGTTGATCTACAATCAGTTTCTGGGTGTAGCTCGTAACTGGGGCTTTGGCTCTGCTTTGAGTATGGTGCTAATTTTAATGGTCAGCCTTGCGATCGCACTGCTACTCAAATACGGCGATCGAAATCCTGAGATCTACTCATGAAACGTACAGCCAACGACAAGGCAAAAACCAAAAGAGCACTCCCCTCATGGCAAGCCCTGCTGACCCTAGCCATGTACAGCATCATGTATATTCCTATCCTTATTCTGGGAGTATACAGCTTTAATGAGTCTCGCTATGGCGCTATTTGGAAAGGGTTTAGCCTCACCTGGTATCGCAAATTGATGGGCGATGAGCGGCTGTTTATGGCCCTGGGAGATAGCCTCAAAATTGCGCTGTGTGCAGTCGCTGTATCATCAATTCTCGGCACCTTAATGGCAGTCGGGCTATCTAAGTATCGGTTCCCTGGCAAGTCGCTATACGTTGGCGTATCCTACCTACCGCTGATTATTCCAGATATTGCGATCGCAGTAGCTACGCTGGTTTTCCTAGCGTCTGTCGCAATTCCCTTAAGCCTATGGACTGCCATCGCCGCCCATATGGTCTTTTGCTTAGCGTATATTGCCATCGTTGTGTCCAGTCGTCTTCAGGGTTTAGATCCCAATTTAGAAGAAGCTGCGCTTGACCTGGGAGCAACACCAACTCAAGCTCTGATCAAAGTACTTATCCCTCAGCTGACACCAGCGATTTTATCGGGCTGTCTGTTAGCCTTTGTTTTAAGTATGGATGACCTACTCATTTCCAGCTTTACAGCAGGCGGTGCCAATCCACTCCCGATTGAAATCTTTAGCAGAGTAAAAACAGGTATTAAACCTGACATCAATGCCCTGAGCGTTTTACTAATCCTGGCATCAGGTCTGATTGCAGCTCTCTCGGAATATTTTCGTTATACAAGCGAGCGGACCTGAAGGACCTAAAGTTCGAGTAAATCACCGCAAAACGTGCCGGGGATCACAGGTTAGGGTTCCGAAAATCACGGTAAAAGCCTTACTCAAACACCATAGTAGGAGTAGACATAAAAGTTCTCTTCAATGACTTTATGACTCATCCCCCGTAGTTGTCCCTGGAGTAGGCACCATGCTAAATCGAAACGTTACGACTCAATCCCTAGAAAGTCTCATGGAGACTATCTTAAATCATCGTCGAATTAGCCGAGCCACTCAGAACACACTAATGGAATCTCTTCTGGGCAAAAAGCAGCTCAATAGTCACGAGCAAGCACAGGTACAAGAAATCTTTGAGGCTATTACCCAAGGACGTCTGCGAGTGATTGATTAGAGAAAGTTTAAACGATTTTGATGACTACTCATCAGTGCCGGAAGTATTCTCATCCTTAACTTCGACATCGGGAATAAAATCAGGCCGAGCAGAATCTTCCCAACCAGGTGGGCGCTTGGAGTTATACCAAGCCAAAGAACCAATCCCAACAGCGGCAATAAAGCCCACAACATAAACAATCTGAAAATAGTACATGGGGATACCCGATGCACTTGCTTCAGCCAATAAAAATGCCATAGACAGGCCTACCTCTTCCTAATGTGCTCCGCAAAGAGCATGTACCGTACTTTATTAAGTTATCTATATCTTACTCCGCAGGGGGTTCTGAATCCACTGGCGCTGCAGCAGGCGCGGGAGCAGGGGCAGGCGAGGTTGGAGGAACCGGGGCGGGGGCGACGGGTGCAGGTGGAGCAGGGTCTACTGGAGGAGCTGGAGCCGGGGCAGCGGGAGCAGCAGGAGCCGGGGCAGGGTCTACCGGAGCAGGCGCGGCGGGAGCAACCGGAGCAGGGGCCGGAGCCGTTGGGGTTGGAGCAGGAGCCGGAGATATAACGGGTCTACGATCAGATGCAGGTGGAGCAGGCTCACTCGGTTGTGATGGTCTTGGCTCCGGATCGGGCGCAGCCGGTGCAGCTGACTCAGACCGTTGAGGGGGGGGGCTGGATGATTCAGATTGCTCAGATGAGCGGCTACCCGCTTTCTCTGAAATAACTTTGCCAGGTTTAACTGGTTTAGCTTCGATGGAGCCTTTTCGCCCAGACAGCCTTGGCAATTCTGGAAATTTTTCGACCGGCAGATCCTCAATAAACTGGGAGACGAACTTACGCCAAGTATAAGCAGCCGTACTACTCGCTCCGCGAGTAGGGCTGCTGTCGTCATTGCCAAACCAAACCCCAACAACAAGTTGAGGGGTAAAGCCAATAAACCACAAATCTCGGTTTTTCTCAGAAGTACCCGTTTTACCGGCTATCTGGCGACCACTAATATAGGCGTTGCTACCGGTACCGCCCTCAACAACACTGCGCATCATCCAGGTCATGATAGCAGCTGAATTTTCATCAATCGCTGCCTCGGGCTCGTCAGAAAATTCGTATAAAACTTCGCCAGCTCGATTGGTAATACGCTTGATGCCATGGGCATCTACATGTTTACCGTTTGCCGCTAAGGTGCCATAGGCGTTGGTCAGCTCTAGCAGATTAACTTCCGAGGAACCCAGGGCTAGCGAATAAGCGGGCAACAAATCTGACTTTATGCCCATGCGCTTCGCCATGGCAATAACAGGTTCAAAACCAACTTCCACTAGAACCTTAACAGCCACAATATTAATGGAGGAAGCTAAGGCTTTTCGTAGCTCAACATTTCCACTAAAGCGCTCGCCATAATTTTTAGGTTCATAGCCATCGACCACATAGCGGGCATCTACATACCCTTTGTACGGCGACATGCCACTTGCGATCGCAGTACTATAAACAAAAGCCTTAAACGTAGATCCCGGTTGACGCTGAGCTTGGGTTACCCGATTGAACTGACTCTCCTCAAAGTCAGTTCCCCCTACCATGGCATGCACCTGGCCAGTCTTAGGATTCAAAGCAACAATAGAGCCCTGCTCAAATCGCTGCCAGCTTGCATACTCTTCTAATACTTCTTCCAAAGTTGTTTCAGCTGCCCGTTGCCATTTAGGGTTCAAACTGGTCTCTACAACAAGACCACCTGCTTCAATAGCATCTTGAGAAATCAACTCAGGCAGCTGCTTCTGCACATAAATCGTGAAATAAGGAAACTCACTGTACAAAAACTTAGGTTCGTTTGGCGTCGTCGCCACCTCACTCTCATAGGCCGTATCAGCCTGTGCCTGAGAAATCACCCCGTTCTCCAGCATTCGGTCAATGACCTTATTACGCTGCTGACGAGCGGCATCCTCATCTACCAGGGGCGAGTAGTAACTAGGCGCGGGAGCCATCCCTGCAATCAGAGCAATTTCTGAGACAGTTAGTTCTTCAACTGATTTACCAAAATAAATCCAGGCAGCATCAGCCACACCATAGGCACCCGCCCCCAAATAGACCAAGTTTAAGTAGCGCTCAAGGATTTTTTCCTTCCCTAGCTCCCCTTCTAATTTATTGGCTAGCAACGCCTCTCGAAACTTACGTTGAAAGCTTCTATCCTGGTCGAGAAAAATAATTCGAGCGACCTGCTGGGTAATGGTACTAGCGCCTTCTACT
>JBCDFI010000090.1:0-13578 GCA_039178155.1 Cyanobacteria bacterium P01_H01_bin.105 | reverse complement strand
TTGGATTCACAACCAAAAGCACACATAGCTACATAGAGATTAAGTATCACGAAGATGACTGGCTACTATTTGGTAGCGAGAGCCAAGGGCTTCCTAAAACACTGCTAGAAACCTGTGAATACACTGCTAAGATCCCGATGCTACACAGTAGCGTCCGTAGTTTAAATCTCTCAGTAAGTGCGGCAATTGGACTCTTTGAAGCTTTACGGCAGCTCAACCATTTATCCTCAGTGCCTCACCCATAAAGTAAGAGAGAAAACGCTAGTTTCATCAGCTGTCATAGCCGATCAGACTATATATCTATGAACCTATAGATATAGAGAGCCAATCTAATATCAATCCTTTCCAGATTATATATCGGCGAACTTTCTCAAATAACAGCTACATCGCCGTATTAACCCGTTAAAGGACAGTTATTTTAGATACAAATCAAACATTCTTGCGATAAAAATTTTCTATAGCAGCCAAGCTCTCATAGTGCCTCAAACAGATTAAACCTGTAAAACACCTGGGAAACCTAAGCAATGAGACTGTTTAGGGTATTTTGTTGACAGAAGTCACTGACAAAAATAACAAGCCTATTTTTTGTCGCGAATCCTTCCTAGAGCACGATCAATAAAATAGCTTAAACAGTTCCCTACAAAAGGCTTCAAGAAATTCCGGAAGGCAATCCTAAACCCTTTTTGAGATAAAAATCCACAGCAAATTCAATTTTATGTTGATTTTAGAGAATCCAATGGAACTTGTTTTGTACAGGATTGATCTTTTGATTAAGTCGTGTAAACTTGCCTAAGTTGGGTACGAAAGGTGCTCACTTGCTTCAGGCATGTATTCCGATGCCCTACGCACGTGACTCATCTACCTGAGTCAACTTGTAGTCAACGGCCTGCTATCGGGCAACTGCATAGGGACAAATTAGTTTCAAACAGTTGAACGCTGGTCATTTAGGAGGTTATTCCTTGAAACGAGCAAATTTTCAGGAGCCCAAGTCAGAAATAGGTCATTCATGTTTCTCCGACATGAACGCTATTTCTGAGCAAGCTCCGTCTGGAAACGCTAGCAGATCAAAGTCTGTTGCCATGCTGGGACTTGCACTTTCGGTTGGTGCAACTGGAGTTTTATTCGCTGATAGTGAGGCAACTGCGGCTGTTGGATCTTTTGAGATCACAACATCGGCAAATTCAAGCGAATCACCCCAGCTTCCTTCTGTGCTGCAGAATAGGCTAGACCACTCTTCAGTAAGCGGTCGCTCCATTTATCATACTGTTGAGCAGGGAGATAGCCTTTGGCAAATCGCTAAAGAGCATCAAGTTGAGGTTCAGGATATTAAAGTTGCAAACCGCATATCTCCTGATGCAACTCTTCAAGTTGGACAAGTTATCAAGGTTCCCAGCGAGGAATTAGCAACGCCAACCTTAGTTTCTCTACTGCCAGGCGCACAGGGAAGCTCTAGCGGACAGGTACAAGCACCAAATCTTGAACGCCTAGTTTCAGGTATCTCTAGCACCGAAAGTAGTGCTTCTACCAAGTTTCAGCAAACCGAGCAATCAGTGGCGACTGAAGAACCCAGTATTGTCGCTACCGAAGAACTAACTGGAGATATTTCCCTTCGCTCAGCTGGTCTTGTATCCCAATCAGATGGTTTTCAAGCTGATTTGAAACAACTTCAATCAGATGGCGAGATTGCTGAGGTACCATCTGATACCGTTGTTGATACGTTAGCCGCTGAGCCACAGTCATATTCCGAAGAGACTCAGGTCTCCTCGATAGCTGCAGATACTGACGCTCTTGAGGCAGCATCTGCAGGGTACCAGGTTCGTCCTGGAGATACCGTAGACGATATTGCTATTTCATTAGGGATAACATCCGATAAGCTTGCCACAGCCAACGGCTTGGAAGATCGTGATTTTATCGTGGCAGGTGAAACCTTATCCGTGCCTGATGATGTAGCCAATGACTTGATAATTGCATCTAAAGAAGCGGCTCCCATTGAAGAGTCTGCCCCTGAGCTGACTGCGTCATCCTCACTAAACGATTTTGATGGCACTCGTCTAAGCCGCCTACAATCGACGGTTGAGAATCGCATCAACGCACCATCAACTCTGCACCGGTTACGTGGTGGTCAAGGAGGCGCTCTTACATCGGAACCTATCTCTACTGATGAACTGAACGCTGAAGCTGGGACAAGTTCCGTTGAGGATCCATACACTGCTGACTTATTAGCAGAGGTTAATTCTGCTCAGGAAATTAATTCTGCTCACGAAAATACACCTTCAGCACCTGAGAATACTGGCGTTTTACAGGCGTCAAAGCTAGCAGTTGATAGTGTTGTAATTAATCCTCAGTTTCAGGGTGCTCGCTTGGAGGCTAGAGCTGTATCCAATGATAATGACTCCACAGGTAATCCCGAGTTGTTAGCTGCAGCACCTCTCAATCCGAGCGTTTATGTGTCTTCTCCAAATCCAGCAGCAGGGCAAGTTGTGTCTCCTGAGATGCCCATCTTGCCATCGGCTGAGGAGTATCTACCGGAAGCGCCTGACTACTTCAATGGATACATATGGCCTACTCGCGGTACTTTAACATCTGGTTATGGTTGGCGCTGGGGTCGTATGCACCGTGGAATTGACGTAGCTGGGCCTGTAGGGACTCCGATTGTTTCTGCAGCTCCTGGTGTTGTCGAGAAAGCAGGTTGGAACTCTGGCGGGTATGGCAATCTAGTTGAGGTTCGTCATGCTGATGGTAGTATGACTCGCTACGCTCACAATAGCCGAATTACTGTGCGAGCAGGTCAACGGGTTACCCAGGGTCAACATATTGCTGATATGGGAAGCACTGGCTACAGTACTGGACCTCACCTACACTTTGAGGTTCACCTACCTGATCGGGGCACCGTGAATCCTATGGCAATGCTACCTAGCAACTAAGCGACGTAATCGCATGATTTATTAGGACTAGCCTCTCCTTCGGAAAGGCTAGTCTTTTTTTGTGCATTGAATCAGCAGAAGCTGATATTTAGCCACGTACTGAACCGTTTGCAAGGAGGCCAGCAAGTACCGCAATTCTCTATGCAGTTTCTTGACATTTCGTGATAAATTTAACTAGTTGTTGAATTGAAAGCAACCTGAGTTGGCTCAGTAGCTCAGTGGTAGAGCAGGGGACTCATAAGCCCTTGGTCACGTGTTCAAATCACGTCTGAGCCATTTTATTTTGTTTGATGTTGCGCAGTACTCTCATGGTCTGTGCTAATTTGATTATCAGCCTAGTGTTCATCTCACTGGTCAAATATGTGGTGCGTTGATGTTAGGTATAGCTAGCTAGTGTCCGGTTTAACTTTGCTCCGGTGGTTGATACAGGTCATTAGTCTGATATGACATTAACTTTGCACGGTATTAACTTGAGGAAGGCAAACGGATGATTAACCCAGGGGAAGAGTGTCTGCGAGTTGGTCAACTGGCTCCTGATTTCATGGCAACAGCCGTTGTTGATCAAGAGTTCAAAACGATTAAACTATCCGACTATCGGGGTCAGTATGTTGTTCTATTTTTCTATCCGCTAGACTTTACATTTGTTTGTCCAACTGAAATTACAGCGTTCAGCGATCGACACGAGGAATTTACAGGCCTCAACACGGAGGTTCTGGGGGTTTCAGTTGATAGCGAGTTTTCTCATTTAGCTTGGATTCAGACAGAACGCAAGGCAGGTGGTCTAGGAGATCTCACCTATCCGTTAGTTTCTGATATTAAGAAAGAAATTAGCGCTGCGTACAATGTCTTGGAGCCTGAAGCAGGGGTAGCATTGCGAGGCCTATTTATCATCGACAAGGATGGGGTAGTTCAGCATTCAACTATCAACAACCTATCTTTTGGCAGAAGCGTTGAGGAAACTTTGCGGGTTTTACAGGCCGTTCAGCATGTGCAATCTCATCCTGATGAAGTATGTCCAGCAGGTTGGACACCTGGAGAAAAGACAATGACTCCTGACCCGATAAAATCTAAAGAGTTTTTTGCTTCAATTTAGGAATACTGATACTCAAGTCAATTCATCTCACATTTAGTTTCAATATTTAAGTACCAATGACCACAGCTTTTGGGCTGACCTCTATGGATTTTCGAGGGGTCATTAGTCAGCAATTTGTTAGAAATTTTTTGCCGCTACCCGCATTAAGTAAGTTTCGAGTAGGCCAGACCTTACTTGATTTTGAGCTGCCTGTGGTAGGTCAAAGAGCACCGATTAAGCTATCTAACTATCGCCATAAGGCAGTCGTGGTTATTGCGTTTACACGTATTTTTACGGCCAAACAATACTGCCCTTTTTGTTATCCACATATTTTGTCGATGGTGGAAACTTACAAAAAATTTGAGCAGCTGGGGGCAGAAGTGCTCATGATTACGAGCACCGATATGCGTCAAAGTAAAATCATCCAAAGGGACTTGGGGCTAACGATGCCGCTGTTAGTTGATCCTAGCTGTGGTAGCTTTCGTCAGTACGGCACTGGACAAGCATTGGGAGCACCATTGCCAGCACAATTCGTAGTCGATCAATCAGGCAAGCTTGCATTCCAACACTTGTTTTCTTTTGCCCATACAAACGCTAGCTCAGAGCGTTTACTCTGGGCTGTTCGCAATGTCAGTCGCTAGTTTTTGAAATTGATCAATAACGGAGAGGGAGGGATTCGAACCCTCGATAGGATTTACACCCTATAACTCCTTAGCAGGGAGCCGCTTTCAACCACTCAGCCACCTCTCCAAGGTCAGAGCTGCATTATAACAAGCTATCTTCCGCAGGGTAAAGCTTTCTAGTGCTATTTTTTGTCATAATGCGCGGTAATCGATGTTTGAATCCGCATAAAATTTCCCAGGAAATTGTGCCAATACAATTTGCCCAGTCATCTGCGGTGATTTGATGGGAGGTAGAACTACCAATTAAGGTAACAATATCGCCTTCTGTAAGACCATGGATATCAGAAACGTCTAGCATGAGCTGGTCCATAGTGATAGCGCCAATTTGAGGAATGCGTCGATTGGCCGCCAAAACAGTCAGCTGATCCGACAGCTGACGAGGGACACCATCAGCGTAGCCAATGCCTACAACTGCAATAGTCATCGAGTGCTTGGCAATAAAGCGATGACCATAGCTGACGCCAGCACCAGCAGGGATTTTTTTGATGTGGGTAATGCGAGCTTTGACTTCTAAGGCGGGTTGTAGATTAAGCAAAGATTGTAAGTGAGGGGCTGGCGCTAAGCCATAGAGTCCCAAACCCACACGCACCATATCGTATTGCAGTGCAGCAGCATCGCTGAGGGTAGCCGCTGTATTGGCTAAGTGGAGACGGGCGGGTAGTTGGTTATGATTTTTGAGGGTTGCGATCGCACGTTCAAAACGCTCATGCTGACGTTTCATTTCCGTTGTATTCGGTTCGTCTGCCGTTGCAAAATGCGAATACAGGCTCGTTACCTGCAACGTCGGTAATCGGTTGACAAAATCGACAAATTCTAAAGCCCGTTGCCAATCAAACCCTAAGCGCGACATGCCAGTGTCCAACTTAATGTGTACCGGCAATGGTAAACAAACATCGCTCAGAGCTTCATCAAATACAAGTGCTTGTTTAGGTGTAACAATAGTCGGCTGCAACTGCCAACGAGCTAATGTCCGCACCTCTTCCGCATGGTGCAAGGCCCCCATTACCAAAATAGGAGCATTCAAACCCGCCTGTCGGAGTTCAATCCCTTCAGGCACTGTCGCCACTCCTAGCCAAGTTGCACCAGCCGATAAAGCCGTTTGCGCTACGGCTACAGACCCGTGACCATAGGCATCAGCCTTAACCACCGCCATCAGATCAGTGGTGGATCGTAACAATCCACGAAACTGACTTACATTATGGTGGATCGCATCCAAATTAATCTCCACCCAAGCTCGCGAGCATCGCATGGCTGAAACACTTGGCGTATCGTTCCACCTGAGCATCATACTTTCCCTTCACTAAAAACCAACCCACCATAGCCACAGTATCCCAAGCACCAAAGCACTCAAGCGACCTGTGTTAGTATCAAATCACAACTTTTAGATGAACCTCAATGAGTAAGGTTCTAGTCTTAAATGCTTCCTATGAGCCCTTGAACATCACGAGCTGGCGACGAGCCATTGTTCTGATTATTAAGGGGAAGGCCGAAACTGTAGAACACAACGGGCTGGTGATATACGCAAATTTTCCTCTGCCCACAGTTATTCGGCTTCGTCACTACGTTCGTATCCCGTACAAAGAAATTCCACTCACTCGTCGCAACCTGCTGTATCGAGATAATCATACTTGCCAATACTGCGGCTATGTAGGAGATGGGCTTACCCTAGATCACGTAGTACCTCGCTCCCGTGGTGGCAAAGAAGTCTGGGAGAATATGGTCTCAGCTTGTGTACGTTGCAATGTTAGGAAAGGCAATCGTACACCTAAGGAAGCCAGAATGCCACTCAGGATCACACCGCGAAAACCCCATAGCAGCCTTTATTTTGAGATCGCTCGCCATACGCGTGGGGACGCCCATCAGGAATGGCGTAAATATGTCATTGGCCTAACAGGCTAACATACGACGCCTTACCATCATTATCCCACTCTAATTTTTCCACGCATGGCCCCTCAAGACACACTGCTATCTTCTGACCGAAAAAATTATAGGCCTAATATGGATTTGAGCGATGGTCCTGCCGCGTCACTACGCCATTTACTCACAACCCATACAGGTAGCCGCCAGCTTGTTTTAATCCAAGATTTTCCCGATCCTGATGCGCTCTCCTCCGCCTGGGCGTACAAACTGATTGCAGCAACTTACGATATCGACTGCGATATTTTTTACTCAGGCACCTTGAGTCATCAAGAAAATATTGCTTTAGTTAGGCTAACTAACTTACCTGCAAAGCGCTGGCCTAGCAAAAATAAACCAGATTTATCTCAGTATGCAGGCTATGTTTTAGTTGATACACAAGGAACTACTAGTCAGTTACTGGAACAGGTCGACGTAGCAGAAGTGCCCCTCCTAGTAGTCATTGACCACCATACCTTACAAGGCAAAACCAAAGCAGAGTTTGCTGATATTCGCCCAGAAGCCCGAGCCACAGCCACCATTTTGACTCAATATTTTCAGGCTGGGCTTTTAGATCTTGAGCGCAGCAATAGTAAGCATGTTAAATGTGCCACCGCCTTAATGCACGGACTGCGATCGGACACAGGTCAGCTAATGCAGGCTGCAGAGGCCGATTTTATGGCAGCCGCCTATCTCAGCCAATATTCCGATGCCCAGTTGCTCAGTGCAATTTTGCAAGCCTCTCGTTCCAAACGAGCCATGGACGTGATCGAACGGTCATTGCGCAATCGAAATATTCAAAATAGTGTCTCGATTGCAGGGGTTGGCTATTTACGTTACGAAGACCGAGACGCCATTCCCCAAGCAACAGACTTTCTACTCACTGAAGAAGACGTGCATACGGCTGTAGTCTATGGCATTGTCCACGATGAAGATGATGAACGCGAAGTCGTGATTGGCTCCCTACGCACTAGTAAAATCACTCTTGATCCAGACGATTTTATTAAGGAGGCCTTTGGTCAAGATGAACAGGGCCGCTTTTTTGGAGGTGGTCGTTCTACAGCTGGTGGGTTTGAGGTCCCAGTAGGTTTTTTATCAGGCTTCTATGAAAACGGAGATTACAACCGTCTGAAATGGGAGGTGTTTGATGTGCAGATCAAGCAAAAGCTCCTGAAGCTGATTAACCCAAAAGACGGCATGATCAATACGGATTGAGGGTACACAAAAACCTAAGCGATGAGATATTCCCATGACTATGTCACCCAGGTTTATTTTATTCGTCATGGCATTTCTGTTGAACGAGGGACCTACCTGGATGACACCCAGCGACCGCTGACTGAGAAAGGATTATATAAAACCCAAAAAATTGCTCAACGGCTAGTCACCTTAGGATTACGATTTGATAGTTTGCTGACAAGTCCGTTAGTGCGAGCCGTGCAAACTGCAGAGATTTTATGCCAAGCAGATCTTGTAACGGCCTATGAACGATTCAACGCACTGGCTCCTGATGGGAAGCTACACGATTGGTTAACTTGGCTCAGTACTTGGCAGTCGTCTGAACGTACAACCTTAGCCGTAGTCGGGCATGAGCCAGATTTAAGCCAATGGGCGCAACAGCTGGTTCAAGGCGAGAGTAATGATCGATGGGTCTTGAAAAAAGCAGGGATTATTGGACTCAATATTCCTGAAGTCAACTCTGAAGCCGCAAACGTCATTGGACATAGTCAACTATTTTGGCTGGCTCCACCCCGTTTAATTTTGTAGCGGGCATGGTGAACGAACACGGGTTTATTCTTCGAGAAAGGTTTAGCTGGGCTTATAGACACTGCCTTAATAGGTCACTTCTCGATATCCTTAAAGAACAAAAGACAGCAGCGATAGGACGACTAATATGACCCTATGCGAATATCGCCCTGGTTTAGAGGGAATTCCTGCTACAGAATCAAGTATTAGTTATGTAAATGGTCAAAAAGGGATTTTAGAATACCGTGGCATTCGTATCGAAGAGTTAGCTCAAAAGAGCACCTTTTTAGAAACGGCCTATTTGCTCATTTGGGGTGGGCTACCCACAAAGCAAGAGCTGGATGCATTTAAGGACGAAATTCAGCACCATCGTCGGCTAAAGTATCGTATTCGCGACATGATGAAGTGCTTTCCTGAGAGCGGCCATCCTATGGATGCTCTTCAGGCCTGCGCAGCGGCTTTAGGCTTGTTCTATTCCCGCCGCGCCTTGGAAAATCCTGCCTACATTCAAGCTGCTGTAGTTCGACTATTGGCCAAAATCCCCACAATGGTGGCGGCATTTAAGCTTATTCGTAAGGGGAATGACCCAGTCCAGCCGCGAGACGATCTCGACTATGCCGCCAATTTTTTGTACATGCTCAATGAGGAGGTACCGGACCCCTTAGCAGCTCGCATTTTTGATGTCTGCCTCACACTCCATGCCGAGCACACCATCAATGCTTCCACATTTTCGGCCATGGTCACGGCCTCTACGCTGACTGATCCTTATGCTGTAGTAGCGTCAGCCGTGGGTACGTTAGCGGGTCCCCTTCATGGCGGTGCCAATGAAGAAGTGATCGCTATGCTGCAAGAAATTGGCTCAGTGGAGAATGTGCGTCCCTTTGTAGAAGATCGCATAGCCCGTAAAGCTAAGATCATGGGCTTTGGCCATCGGGTTTATAAAGTTAAAGATCCTCGGGCCGTCATTCTACAAGGTTTGGCAGAACAGCTGTTCGATAAGTTTGGCCAAGATGAATACTATGAGATCGCACTGGAGCTAGAAACCGCCGTTACCGAAAGGCTAGGGGGAAAAGGAGTTTATCCTAATGTAGACTTTTACTCCGGGTTGGTTTATCGGAAGTTGGGCATCCCGACAGATTTATTTACGCCGATATTTGCGATCGCACGCGTAGCCGGATGGTTAGCTCACTGGAAAGAGCAACTTGCAGAAAATCGAATTTTTCGCCCAACACAAATTTATACTGGCCCCCATAGTCAGGCCTATACCAATGTGTCAGAGCGTATACATCTTTGGGATAAGCAAGTTCAGCCCTCAACCGCTGTGCACAACGGATCCGTGTAAATCCCTATTTGCCCCTTGTGATGGGCATCACCCCTCTTGTCAATACTGAGAAATCAAACCAAACTGTTATCAGTGACGATTTTCAGGAACTCCAGCCCCTCTTGATGTGTATCAAGGGGGGTTTTTATCTGATTATTGTCGCATCAGTAACATTAAATCTATGACCACAAGTAGCAATTCCTATTGGTACTGCAAGAGTATTTCACCTTTGAAGACATATTAAGCGTTAGAATCGTTAGGGGAATTGGCCCTTTGGCCCTCCACTCCATCTATATACGCTGGGTATGAGTTCTGGAATTGACCTGCAAGAGAGCTTTATTCAAATACTAGTCTCACTAGGGTTACCCCAATCCGTAGCCAAAGTGGTTTGGATGCCACTGCCAATGTTGCTCATACTTATAGCAGCAACAGTTAGCATTTTCATTGCCGTTTGGTTAGAGCGAAAAATATCAGCAGCAGCTCAGCAACGTATTGGGCCCGAATACATTGGTCCATTAGGCGCGCTGCAAGCCACTGCTGACGGCATCAAATTAATCTTTAAAGAAGACATTAATCCAGCCCAGGCAGACCCTATTCTCTTTACTCTGGGGCCTGCGCTGGTTGTGATTCCAGTGTTTGTATCTTATCTGGTTGTCCCTTTCGGCCAGAACATGGTGATTACCGATTTAGGCATCGGTATCTTTCTATGGATTGCACTTTCGAGCGTTACGCCTATCGGCTTGCTCATGGCCGGATATTCATCCAACAATAAGTATTCTTTGCTGGGAGGTTTGCGAGCAACAGCTCAGGCGATCAGCTATGAAATTCCTCTAGCCCTGGCAGTTCTAGCTATTGTGATGATGACTAACAGCCTCAGCACTGTTGATATTGTCAATCAGCAAGCAAGCCATGGCATCCTCAGTTGGAATATCTGGAGACAGCCCGTTGGTTTTATCCTTTTCTGGATTGCGGCCTTAGCAGAATGTGAGCGATTACCCTTTGACCTCCCTGAAGCTGAGGAAGAAATCGTAGCCGGCTACCAAACCGAATACACCGGTATGAAGTTCGGCCTATTTTACGTTGGCTCCTACGTTAACTTGGTCTTATCCGCCATGTTGGTGTCAGTGCTGTACTTAGGCGGATGGAGTTTTCCTATTCCTGTTGAAGTAATCGCCGACGGCATAGGGATCAGCGAAACAACTCCTTGGTTACAGGTCATTACCGCAGCATTAGGGATCATGATGACCCTACTCAAGGCTTACTTGCTAGTATTTCTCGCTGTACTACTACGGTGGACCGTGCCACGTGTTCGCATCGACCAGCTCTTGGACCTAGGCTGGAAGTTTTTACTACCGATTGCCCTAGTCAATCTACTACTAACAGCAGCACTCAAGCTCGCATTCCCATTTGCGTTCGGAGGGTAAAACAATGCTCAACTTTCTAAAACAGGTTGGCGACTACGCCAAAGAGACGGTTCAGGCTGCCAAGTATATTGGCCAAGGCTTATCCGTCACTTTTGACCATATGAAACGTCGCCCTGTAACGGTGCAATATCCCTATGAAAAACTAATTCCATCTGAACGTTATCGCGGTCGTATTCACTTTGAATTTGACAAGTGTATTTCCTGTGAAGTTTGTGTTCGCGTTTGTCCAATCAATCTACCGGTGGTAGATTGGACCTTCGATAAAGCGAGTAAGAAAAAGACACTAAACCACTACAGTATCGATTTTGGCGTATGTATTTTTTGCGGCAACTGCGTGGAGTACTGCCCCACCAACTGCCTATCCATGACTGAAGAATACGAACTAGCTGCCTATGATCGTCATGAACTAAATTACGATAATGTTGCGCTAGGACGCTTGCCGTATAAGGTAACTGACGATCCGATGGTTACTCCAATGCGAGAGTTAGCCTACCTACCAAAAGGTGTCATGGACCCCCATGAGCTACCAGAAGGGTCTCGTCGCGCTGGTAAACTACCTCAAGAGATCTTGGAAGAATTGGAAGCATCCAAGCCAGCTACAACTGAACAATCATCTGAGTAACCTTATCTGAATCTCTGAATACTCAGCGACGAGTCAAGCCAATAGCACCCACACAATTGGAATAGCAGTGAACTTAGCAGAAGGCGTACAATTTGTTTCCCTGGGCATTCTTGGGGTCTTTATGTTGGCAGCAGCACTCGGCGTAGTGTTGCTTGCTAACATTGTTTACTCAGCATTTTTACTGGCAATGGTATTTGTCAGCATTTCAGGTATTTACATCCTGCTAAATGCTGGCTTTGTTGCAGCAGCTCAAGTATTAGTTTATGTAGGCGCTGTCAATATCCTCATCCTGTTCGGCATCATGCTGGTAAATAAGCGGGAAGATTTTCAACCTGTTTCGAATGCCTGGATAGGTAAAGCCGCTACAGGAGCCGTCTGCATAGGTTTATTTACCCTGCTGAGTTCTATGGTGTTAGCAACAACCTGGCAGTTATCTACAGAGGTTGCCGCTGGTGAGGCGTCTATTGAGATTATAGGCATGCACTTCTTTAGCGACTTTCTGTTACCGTTCGAGCTAGCATCGGTGTTACTGCTTATGGCGTTGGTGGGGGCTATTATTCTGGCACGTCGTGAGTATGTTCCAGATTACGAGCCTGCTGACGAGCAGAAAGTTTTGACCCTAAGGGAACGGCCTCGCGAACTGGTGGCTGCCGTCAGCGATACTCAAGATAGTTAGAAAAATACGCGTCAGGCTTACAAGAGGAAGTTAGTTACCCCATGCAACTAGAGTACTTTTTGATTCTTGCCGCCGCGCTTTTTTGCGTAGGCATTTATGGACTAGTCACCAGCCGAAACGTAATTCGAGTGCTGATGTCTATTGAGCTGATGCTCAATGCTGTGAACTTGAATTTGATGGCATTTTCTAATTATTTAGACCCAGCTGAAATTAAAGGACAGGTTTTTGCAGTCTTTGTGATTACGATTGCTGCTGCCGAGGCAGCTGTTGGTCTGGCCATCGTGCTATCGATCTACCGCAACCGCGACACGGTAGATATGGAACAGTTTAATTTGTTGAAGTGGTAAGTTTTCAAATCTAGTTAAAAAAGCAAAAAGCCCAGCCGATATCGTCTGGGCTTTTTTATATATGGTATTGCTATCGACGATAAAGACTAGCAATGGCAGTTACTCAGGCCAGCCACTTTCAGATTGGGCTTTGACATAGGCAGCTACATCTGAAATATCTTTATCACGAATTCGTCCTTGAAACGCAGGCATCGCACCTCTACCATTGGCCACCTGATACACAATGGCTTCAACATTATGCTCAAGACGATAGTTAAATAGGTATTGCTCTAGAGCTTCTTGTTTCAAAGTTTGGGAAGAAACAATGGCATTATTGCCGCCAGCATGGCAAGTGGCACAGTTATTTTCAAATACTTTTTCCCCTGCACCGACATCACCGACATAACCATTAGCTGCATATGTAGGCAGTGTAAACATCACACTGACAACGATTGCCAGAATTGCAGTCAAAATTGCTCTCATTCTTATTATGTCTCTCAACAGATTAGACTGTCTTAGTAAAAGACCAGCGTACTAACCAATATAAATAGGGTTTTGGCCAGGTAGGACAGTCAGAGAACAGATCTTACGGTTTTGTAATGTCCAGCTGGGGGTAAATCCGAAGGTGTAAGACTTGGTTTTGTATAACAGATGGGCCTCGCCCCTCCGGAAAACAACGCAGCTTATGCACTGAAGTATTTGGCAACGGGGTGGTATGTGATGATCGCTGTAGTCGATTCTTCTGGGTATAGCTGATCGCTTTCGTCCATAGTCATACCGATGCGATCGCAACCCAGAATCTCCAACTGCTTAGCCTGATCGGGCACATTGGGGCAGGCTGGATAACCAAAGCTGTAGCGACTACCCTGATAACGCTGGGCCAACATATCG
>JBCDFI010000089.1:0-13608 GCA_039178155.1 Cyanobacteria bacterium P01_H01_bin.105 | reverse complement strand
GATACCTTTGGTATTGGCATTGTCGATGCGGATGGGAAAAAGTGCGATCGCTGCTGGAACTATTCCACCCATGTAGGCGAGTCAGCAGAACACGAAACCATTTGCGAACGTTGCGTAGAAGCGTTAGATGGCAAATTCTAAACAGCGACAAGCTTTGACAGGGTGGGCCGTGCTCACCCGAGCGCTGCACTTACCAAACTTTAGCCATAGGCAATACGAATCCAGATAGTTCTGGATCGCCGCTCAAACTATCAGGGTTTTCCAATATCCGAGGAGCTTGATTGGGGCGATAGACATGGACTGTTCGATGCTTGCGATCAATCAACCAACCCAGTAGTACACCATTCTCCATATATTCTTGCATCTTGGCCTGAAGACCGGTCAAGGTGTCGCTGGCTGACCGTAGTTCAATCACAAAATCAGGACATATGGGGGCAAAGGAGGCTTTCTCGTCCTCTGTCAGAGCATTCCATCGGTCGGCATTAATCCAAGCGGCATCTGGTGAGCGGGTCGCCCCATTCGGTAGCATAAACCCACTACTAGAGTCAAAGCCAAGTCCGGTACCATTCTGCTCAGTCCATACCCAGAGATAGGCTGCCAGGTTAAAGTTCCGATTCCCGGTATCTGAAAAAGCGGGCGGCATAATCACAACATCCCCAGTCGCTGTCCGTTCTATGCGTAGATCTCGATTTGCTTGACAGAAGGCGTAAAACTGCTCGCGGGTCATGGGGGCAACCGCAGGCAATGAAACCGTTAAGGGAGATGATTCTGTTTGGATGAGTAAGGTGGTTGTCATCGCTATATTTCCCTGCTGTATTTCCCTAGGCGCGTTCTAAGATTCTAGCTTTCTTGGCGGATGGGATGGGTTTTGAGGGCTATTACTAGCGAGATTCCCACCCCAGAGCCTTTTATATTTAGGACTATTGAAGAGGGCTAGCTCAATTTACGCGCACCCGTCGCGTCAAGATAGCCATCACTTCATTAGCGCGCCCGGTGGGCAGTGGTCGACTCCAGTCGTTGGGTTCGGCGTAGCTAAGCTTGTGAAGCTGTTTGATGGTGTTTTGGACGGCATCGAGGGTGCCAAAAAGAGTATGGTTAACGGTTTCATACTCATACTCGGGGAGAGAATTGTTGGCAGGAGGAATGTTGGACGCACCTGCGCCTTGGGTGTTGTCTTGGAACATGTTTTGGCCTTTTTGTAGTGGATAGATCCCCTCGGGTACTGCTGTGGGCAGTACCGTTGAGGGGAAATTGGACCAAAACTCAAGCCTTAGCCATCCCGCAAGAGTTACAAACTGGAAGAGCTAAGGTACATTTGACATTAGCCTTCAAGCTGCACAACCAGCTTGTGAGGTTAGCTGTCGGTGGGTGGTGAGACACCTGCCGATAGCGCTAAGGGATTGAGTTCTGTAGGTCTTGTGAACCTGTTATAGAGAGTAGAGCACTTGATCTAGATGAGTCAAGATGCAACAAGATACAAATTGTGAAATGTGGGGTGTGTGGATAGCCCTTTAGTCTATCAGACTTAATTGAGTTGGGTTGGGCGCAAACCTACAGAGTTTTAAGCAACTGGCGTGGGCGAAACAGGGTTATCTCTCGATAGCGATCAGGATAATTGAGGAACATGTAATGCTCATACTCATACCAATGTCGTTCGCCTTTTTCTTGATTACAGACACGACAAATTACCCAGAGATTTCGGAAGTCAAGCGATAGCCAAGGATACTGAGCCCGAGGCAGCTTGTGATCAATTGTGCGGCCATCACGATCTCCAAATCGTTGACCACACACAGGACAATTCCAATCTGAATTATCCCTAATCCATTGTTTGCTCTTAGGCGTTGTACCGCATTCACCATCACCGTTCACATATCGCCAGTGATCATATTTTCGATAGTCTTCAAAGTCTTGACTGGTGAGCTTGTGATAGCGTTTTTTGCCAATTTTATCAGCTACTTTGAAGAGTTCTTCAAGGTTTTTTTCATCATCAGCCATAGTCAATTACAGAAGGATTTTAGCGACGTTTGCGTTTAACAGAAGATTGGTGTTTAGTTGTTTTGCTATAGTCAACAAACTCCATTTCTGTCTCTGGAAACTGTCGATCAATTTCATCGGCGACGTCGTTAACAGCAATAGATAGTTTTTGATTAAAGTCTCTAATTTCTGCTGGAGTTTGATATTTGTTGCCAATACGATCAGCTTTAAGAAAAAGTTCTTCAAGGGTCTCTTCTTCAGGATCAGGTTGGAGTAAGAGATCATTGATCTTTTGATAGAGTTTAATAATGTTGTCCCACCCTACATTCTTGTATCCTTGCGTTTTAAGCCAAATTTTGTCTTTTTTTGGCAGCTGGTCACGTCGAGTTGAGTTAGAACGCTGCACTTCGCGGTAGCTCATACCGCTAAACAGGCGTTTTTTACTTTTTTTAGATGCCATAATGTCTACCTCTAACCCAAAGTCCAGCGAAATAGACGTATCATTGCCTTACGAATTTCGCTATCTTCATACTGGAGCAGCATTTTGGTATCTCGTGCCAGTCGCAGCCGGATCTGGTCAACAACATTCTTGAGTTCTTTATTGTCTTTTTTAAGCTGCATATTAGCTGCAGCTAGTTCATCATTATTTGTGGTTAATACTTGTACCTTAGACGTTAGATGTTGTTTTTCGGCGTTCAACCGTTTGATATCTGCTTGTAGCGCCTGGGTTTCTTTGGTGATATTTGCTTTACGATCAATTAAGGTTACCTTGGCCTGCTCAATTGCTTCAATCTGGTTTTCTAGCTGTTGATATTCTGACTGCAGCTTTTGCAGCTTTTTTTCGGCATTGGTGCGTAGCAAGCCAAAGTGCTGATTTCTTCGGCCTAGATCGGTATTTTTCTCTGAAAATGACTCAACTAGTTTGACTGTACTGGGTTGGGTTTTGAGCGTCGTTAATAGTTGCTCACAGTCTTCAGTCGCTAAAGGCTGACTAATATTTTTATTGATGCCGTATTTTTCTTTGAGGATAGTTTGAAGTTCTTTTTTTGAAGGCATTGAGGCTAGTCCTAAAAATGATACTGATGCCGGTATTTTTGACAGTTACTGATATAAATTAAATCCACAAATCACTAAAAGGTATCCGTACAACTGGCAACCTTTCAATAAGGTTTACACTGTTATCTTGATATAAATTCTCAATATAAATACATCTAGTATATACTAATAATATATATTCATGCATTATTAATGAATACAGCCAAACTATTCCAAAATGGACAAAGTCAGGCGGTTCGATTGCCAAAATCATTTCGATTTGAAGGAGACCAAGTCTACATTAAGCGGGTAGGCGATGCTGTAATACTACTGCCCTACAACAACCCTTGGCAGCTACTGATCGATAGTGTCGATCAGTTTTCTGATGACTTCATGGAAGAGCGAAAACAGCCTGAGTATCAAGAACGTGAAGATTTATTTGACTAGGAGCACCGCACCAGTTGAATCTTGGCAGTTAGAGAGTGCATGAGATATCTGCTAGACACCAACATTTGTATCTATATTATCAAGCGTAAGCCACCTGATGTGTTTAACCGTTTTCTAACCTGTGAAGTTGGAGATATTGGCATATCGACTATCACCATTGCTGAACTCACCCACGGTACTCAAAAAAGTCAGAATCCAGAAAAAAATCAGGCTGCTTTAGATCAGTTTCTGTTACCGCTAGAGATTATTGACTTTGATATGGCTGCGGCACAGGTTTATGGTTCTATTCGTGCTCAGCTTGAAAAAAAAGGTATACCCATTGGCCCCTTAGACTTTTTAATCGCAGCTCAAGCCCTCAGCCTGGGTGTCAACTTAGTGACTAATAATGAACGTGAATTTCTCCGTGTACCGGGACTCACTGTGGAAAATTGGATTGAGTGAAAGCAGACAAGGATGTCAAAAAGATCTCAGGCAGCCGCTATCAACTCCCTCCGCCAGGTTGTCGCATACGCGTAGTGCAACGTTCTGCACTATGGGAGTGCCTTACGCGATTTCTACTCTTCACTTACGGGTTCACCACTGGCAGGCTGTACTTCATCTCTTGTAACTTCTTGGACTTCGCTTACTTCAAAAATCAGTCTAAACGGACGCTTCATTCGATTCGCGACATACTCTTCAAGCAATCCTACTTGGACAGGTGTAACCGGCTCCACACTATAAACTGTAAGTCGGACCTCCGGCGGACTGGCCAGCCAGTTGATATTGCTATCAATGAGTTCCAACCGGGTAAATGTGACGGTGCCATTGACTAGCGCATCTCGCACACTATCCTCAGCTCGATTCTGCCGGACTAGCTCCACTAAACTAATTGCCAACGGCACAATCAACGCGGCGGTAAAAATCAGGGCAAATCGGAGTGATTTTCGAGCTTTTTGAAAGGGGGCATAGCCCGTGAGCCAGAAGGCTAACATGCACGATAAGGTAATGCCGATTAGGTTGGTGACATAAAGCAGTGTCGCGCCCCAGCTCAATGACATCTTGGCTTGGGCCATGCCTAACCCAATTACACAAACCGGTGGCATTAGGGCAACTGCGATCGCAGTTCCCGACAACGTATTGGATATCCTGGGCTGCACCTTAGCAAAGCCGCTGATTCCCCCGGCGGTAATTGCAATTCCTAGGTCCAGCAGTGTTGGTTCTGAGCGCGCCCATACCTCTGAGCCATACTCCGAAAGACCGAGCATAAGACCAAGCGCTGTGGAGAGTGCGATCGCAACTACTGTTCCAATTCCTAGTGCTTTGGCCCCTTCCTTGATTAGTTCAATATCACCTTCCAAAAAACCAAAGGCCATGCCCCGAATCGGTAACATCAGCGGCGCAACCAGCATCGCCCCAATAATCACCGCCGCGCTGTTTGACAACAGCCCCAGTGTTGCAATGATACAGGCACCAATGGTCATGACTATATAGTCACGATTCAGCTCCGAATCATCCATCAAGCTATCGCGCATATGCTTCAGCGCCATGGGCGATACCCGCCGCCCACCAAAATAGCGATTTGTTAACGACTGCAGCCCGTCTCGTACCATGCTTCGTCCTGCCGAAAACAGATTTGCGCGTTCAGACTATAACAAGTTCTTTCAACATCAACTCTAGCTTTTACGTACTGTGACCATCAAACACGGCTAAAAAATCTGCTATCAGGCGCAGAAAAATACGCCATCAAAGTTATTTGTTTCTGAAAATGTAGATGGGATCAGAAAGCAACCGGTACTCTATTCAATGTGAGGAATCTAGTCTACTCACGTATGGTATTCGCATAGGAAATTTTCATGGGTTTTCTAAAACGTATTTTCAAGCAGGACAAGCCTGCAGGCGCTAGTACCAAAGCTGGTCGTCGCCCTCCTGCCAAAAAAGCTGCTGCCCCTAAAGCAACACCAGCTCCGACTGCGGCTGTAGCCAATAATGCACCCGCCCCAGAAGAAGATGATATTCCTCTATGTAAAATTGGTCTTACAGGTGAATTTGACGAAAGTGGCCTAGCCAAACGAGTCACCCTTGCCTTCGACGAAGATTCTGCGCTAGATGATGTGGAAACCCTCTGGGTAGCACAGCTCAGTAGTAAGGTTGTGCTCAAAGGAAAAGTTCCTAGTCAGGCGATTCTCGACAAGATGGTTGCCGTTGCCAAAGACGTTGAGGGCGCTACCGCTGTTGATACGAGTCAGGTAGAAATCGGCTAGGTTAAATCCTAAATCACAACCATCGCTCAACAAAAACTGAAAAAAAAGAGTGATGGCATATCTGCTCCATCACTCCTTTTTGTTTTTTCTAGATTTGTTTAGAAGGTTAAGACAAAACCTCTAGTGAGCGCCTGATTCCTTACTAAAGAGAACCAACACCGTCCGAACGATTAGCTGAATGTCGTAGAAGAAACTCCAGTTTTCCTGATAACGCAGGTCTAGCTTAATAACGTCTTCGAACTTAGTAATGCTAGAGCGACCATTCACCTGCCATTCACCGGTCATACCAGGCTTGACATTAAGACGCTGCCACTGGCCAACTTCGTACTGCTCAATTTCATCCGGGGTAGGAGGTCGTGTTCCCACAAGGCTCATATCACCTTTAAGAACATTCCAAAATTGAGGAAATTCATCCAAACTGGTTTTGCGAAGAAAACGCCCAATCTTGGTAATACGGGGATCGTTCTCATTCTTAAATAAAGGCCCTTCCACCTGATTGTCTACCTCGTTTTTACGAGCTTCGGCATCGGTCACCATGGAACGGAACTTCCAAATCTTAAACCGCTTACCCAACCAAGAACAGCGAGTCTGAGCAAAAAAGACAGGACCCCCATCATCAAATTTGATGATGATTGCCACTGGCACATAAACCAACGCAGTCAGAAATAGTCCTACCAAACCGCCCAAAATGTCCAAAGCACGCTTTGCTTTAGAATTTACCGAAGGATGAGTTTCGGGTAAAACCTGATCTTCCGGTTTAGAATCTTCTGGAGCGGCCAGGGATATGTCAAACACCTTATCCAATTCGGTCAATGACAGCACCATCATGACCTGAGGCGGCACATTGACCAGACGGAGCCTGGAGCCTTTTGCCGTACTTAAGCGATGACAAATAGCCAATGCGCCAATGCCACTACTGTCAATAAAACGAGTTGCCGAAAAATCCAATACCAACTCAGATAAATCAGGCTGTTCAGCAAAAAGTGTCTGACACTGCTGCTTAAATGCTGTCGCTTCAGCTACTGCCATGCTGACAGGTAGCTGAATGGTTTGAAACTCCGATTGGACTAAGGCTGACATAGGAGAGGATGTCTTAACACTATCGACCATAATTTATAGCAATACTTACAACAGACTGGGAGAACAGTTGGTACCGCTAGGTTACCCAAAGTTCTATCAGACGGATTATCTATATACTTCGCCCCGTTTAACCTAACGAGAACCTAATCAATAAACATCGAGCGATTACTAACGTAATTCAGCACTTACTCGGCAGTCACCCTATGCTCTGTTTAATTTTAAGTAGTAACAACAAAACCTGAGGTAATGAAAAGGAGTATCTACAGAATCAATACAAACTCGCCGTTAGATTCGGTAAATGTCTTCACAATGTGAGTTACTTTTGCATCATTTGCATCATTGTATAAGACGTATCATTACTCAGAACATTGGTAGACCGATGACGATAGCCATGGATACAGAAGCGATGGTTAACTTTCCTGATTAAATCGTCTGCGATCGCGGCAATAGCGCCTATAAAGCAGGTATTCTTGATACTAGATGGAGAGCTATCATCCGTTCTCAACCGGATGATAGCGCCATATCTAGCGTCAAGCGTGGAATAAGGTCCATGGGTATTCGAAAACAAACCTCCCTGCTTAATGATGAAGCCCAGCGGGCTATTAACCAGTCACGCTTCCAGAATTTACAGTCTCAAACACCCTTAGGCCGAGCCGAGCTGATCGCGTGGAAATGTAAGGTCGCTACATTCCAAATGTCCGTAAAAACGGCACCAATAATGGAGCAAGTTTGCTTGTTTGAAGCAACAATCGATCCGGGGGCAGCCATCGATCCGTTTACATTACCCCAGCAAAATACTGAGTTTTGGCGTTGGCAATTTAACGATGTGGGGGTGGCGGCTCTTTACTTTGTGATCGATTACCAAAGCGAGCTGCTCTTATACGTGGGTGAAACGGTCAAATCAAATCAGCGGTGGAAAGGGGAGCATGACTGTAAACGCTATTTGATGAACTATCGTCAGGCCCATTATCATCATGAACTTGATAGCCAGCTAGGGATTGCCTTTTGGCGTCATGCCCCTGATGAGCGTCGTCCGCGTCAGGCAATTGAATCAGCCCTTATATATAAGTGGCGCTCGCCCTTTAATAAGGAAAATTGGAAATTTTGGGGTACTCCGTTTATCGGAGAAGGATGACTAGACCTGCCCTGCATCAAATACTCTACCGATAATGTCTTCAATCGGCGGATCGGTCACAGTTAGATCGTGAATGGGTAATTGGGCTAGAACCTGGGACACGGTATTGGTCAGATCATCTCGCCGGACTAACAGCACAACTTTACAGCCCTCGATTGACTGAATTTCACCATAGGTTGCCAAGGAGTCAGCCGGAACTTCTTGGGCGAGTTCGGCGGTGACTTCACGATAGGGGGCAAACTGCTCCACTAGATTCGTCAAGGACCCATCGTAAATGAGCTGGCCTTGGTAGATGAGTAGAACGCGAGCGCAAAGCGCCGTAATATCAGCCATATAATGACTGGTTAAAACAATCGTGGCCTGATAGCGCTGATTGTACATCTGCAAAAATTTTCGAACAGCCATTTGAGCATTCACATCTAAGCCCAGGGTCGGCTCATCTAGAAATAGCACCTTAGGATGATGCAATAACGCCGCCATTAGCTCAGCCTTCATCCGCTCTCCCAAAGACAGCTTACGGACAGGCTGAGTCAGTTTATCCGTAAGCTCAAGCATGTCAGCCAGCTCCTGGATTCGACGACGTAGCTCCTGAGTAGGAATGTCATAAATAGCGCCATTAATGCGCAGCGAATCTAAAGTCGGTAGATCCCATATCAGCTGCTGCTTTTGCCCCATCACTAACGTCATTTGCTCTAAAAAAGAACGCTGCCGCCGAAATGGAATATGCCCCGCCACACTCACCTGGCCAGACGATGGATAGATCAAACCTGTCAGCATTTTCAAAGTAGTCGTTTTACCGGCTCCATTGGGTCCCAAAAAGCCAACGACTTCTCCAGGTTGTACCGAAAACGACACCGTGTTGACAGCCTTTACCTGACGATACTGGCGCTGAAAAAAGTGACGTAATGTCCCAGCGAGCCCCGGTTGTTTAATAGCAACTGGATAAACCTTAGTTAGGTTTTGCACCTCAATAGCAGACATAAACTTCGCAACCAGACACAGTTAATAGCCAGTCACCTCCATCCTCTCGGCCATGGGCAACTAGCAGGATCAGTTTAATCAAAGGCATTATCTACACTCAACAGCACCTTATCCTAAGCACCCTATCCTACAAGTAATCAAGTTAGGTCTTTCAAAAAGACCTGGCCATCTATAGTGCAATTGAACTATAATACATGCGTCCTATATGATGTCGACCCATGGCTGTCCGCAAACCCCACGGAACCGTACTCAGCTTCATCGCAGCGTACTGGCGCAAACATCACAACAGCCCTACTGTGAGAGAAATCATTACTGGAACAGAGCGCTCCCACGGCAGCATCCAAAATAGTCTGAAGTGGTTAGAAAACAATCAATACATTACTCGCCGCAAACGCACATCGCGCAGCATTAAGCTAGTTAAATTTGAAGCCTCTACTCTTCCCTACGCAGAGCAGCCAGTCCCTGAAGGGTTGCCAATTCATGGTGAGATCGCAGCCGGTTACTGTCACGAACCAGCAACTGAAGCACATGAGTACCTCAATATTGAGTACAGCGGTCGTAAACACAACGACTATGTCCTAAAAATTTCAGGGGACAGTATGGTAGGTGCCGGTATTCCCGATGGAGCCTATGTGGGGATTCGCCCCGTTGATGATGATTACCAGCCCAGACCAGGCGAGATTGTAGCCGTTTATGTAGAAGGTCAAGGCGCTACCTTGAAACACTTTTTTCAGAAAGAGTCGGTAGTTGTTTTAGAGGCAGCCAATTCTAAGTATGAACCGATGATTTTTGACTTAGATGCCTGCGAACTTCGCGTACAGGGTACTCATATTTTTACCCACTGGCAGTCGGCTGTCCTAGGATAAAAATCTCTCATAAATTCCGTTATAACAGACATTAATCAACTTAGTTTTATCTTGGATAAATACTGTAATCTGAGTTGTCCTAACCTAAGAATTACAACAAAAGGTAAATAGGTTTAATCAAAATTTCTGGATTTAACAAATTGGACGGGAATTCTATAGGTATAAAGTTTCTCGTCATCGGTACAGGCTTCCCCCAGTCTGTATCTTTTCCAAATCATGCATCCAATCTTAAAAGACTGGTTACAAAACCTTGGCTGCCTCGTACCCCTCAGTTTCTTCGGCTTTTGCATGGCCTTTGTTTTACACTGGGTCAATACAGAAACTGGTCCTGCCAGGATGTTGATTATATGGCAGGCAAGATTTTTGAATGGTCAGCATTTCCCAAGGCTTACTATGGCAGTGTTCATAATACCGACCCTAGCGAGCGCATGGTTAGTATACGTGGGCTGTCGTCGAGTCCTCTCGCGATTAGGAGCTTACGAGAGGCCTGAGAGTAATGCCGGCTTTAATGGGCCAAATAAGAATACTTAATCTCACTAAGCACTGCGCCCAATATAATAGCCAGTAGCCAAACCTACTCTCGAACTATAGCTAGATTAGCTATAGTGTCTAGTCGAGCAGGCCAAACCCAGTTACAAAGAGGGACTAGGTAGAGATACACCGCAAAAGGAATAAAGCCGGGTCCAGTCATCAGTAGTGTGGCAGGCACTAGCCCCGCAATATTCCAAGGAATCATGGGTGCCAGCACCACAGCAGTATTTTCTAGATCAAGCGCTACTTGTCGGTTACTGTAGCCCTGCTGCTGATATGAGCAGGACATGAGCTGGTGGGAGAGCAAAATTGTGATGGTCTGAGTACACCCAAAGGCCGCTGAAACTAAGCTAATGACTATCGTACCGGCAAACAAAGTCCGCTGTTGTCTGGCTGTCTGTAACCAGCGACCGACCCGAGTCAAACTCTGAGTGCTGGTCAATAGTCCTGACAAGGCTGTCGAGAGCAACACGACCACACAAACCTTAAGCATGGGCCACAGACCACCCCCTAACAAAACCATATCCAATTCAGAATCAGTATCTAGTTGAAATCCAGATACTGTGAAGCGTAGAACATCTTGAAAAGAATAATGCTGTAGCCCTATGGCCAACGCCGCTGCCATCACCCAACCCAGAATAATGGTGAGTTTTACATTCACCCGCATTACTGACAATACCAACACAAGTAGCGCTGGCAAAAGTGTTACACCATTAAGATCAAATATAGCTAAGATTTGTTGGTCAATATCAGATTGTTGGGAAAGTTGTAACGGATAAAACCAAGAAAAGACACCATAGATTAAGAGGCTCAACCCCAAAGGCAACAGCGACGTCAGCAGCATATGCTTTAGGTTCTGATAAATGTGAGTATCGGTAACGGTGGCAATTAAGTGAGCGCTCGAAGAGAGTGGAGAACAGCGATCGCCGACATAGGCTCCAGCAATAATTGCTCCAACTATCAGGTTATTCTGGTTCATACTGCTGCTGCGAGCCATAATCATCAGGGCTAGGCCGATAGTACCGACAGCGCCAAAGGAGGTACCAATCAAGGTAGACACTAGGGCTGAGAGAACAAATGCCGAGAGAATGAAATATTGGGGCGCAATCAGCTGAGTACCATAATAAACAAGGGCAGGAACTGTCCCCCCAGCTAGCCAGCTACTCATCAAAGCACCAATCAAAAGCAGAATACTAAACACGGGCCAAGATTGTTTTGCCCCGTGCCAGCAGAAATAAAATAGGCTACGCAGCCTGTGACCTCGACGTAGATGGATCACAATAAAAAGTGCGATCGCACCCATCAATGGCCATACCAATGGCATACCATACAGGGCACTAAGCAACAGAAACACAAACGTAGCTAGCAATCCAACCGCAATATCCATCAGAGCACCCGGTATCTATTACCCTATTATGCTTCTGACATTGCTGCACCCCAGCCAAGGCAAATCAGAAAAATCGCGATCAATACCATTCAGTTTGAATCGATTTATCCCATAAATCAGCAACAACTAAGCATTTACCCAGTCTATTCATAGCATCGGTAGCTATAATGCCTCTGCTAGCCACTGGGCCAGCATTTAACGTACTCCTAAAAACATGAGCCTGTCTGACATTGTTACCAATGCCTATGACCTCCTACTATCTATCATTGCCCTCTATAGCATGCACAGACTCATAATCATTTGGCGATTCTATTGTCACCGTCATTTGCTATCTGAGCCTCAGCAGTACTACACCGACAAGCAGCTGCCCAACATAACAGTACAGCTGCCCATTTTTAATGAAATGTATGTAGTAGAGCGATTGTTACAGGCAGTTACCCAGCTCAACTATCCCTCAGATAAATTAGAAATTCAAGTTCTAGACGACTCCACCGATGAAACTCAAGCAGTCTGTCGTCAACAGGTACAACAACTTAGACAACAGAATTTAGACATTCATCATATCCATCGTCAACAGCGTCAAGGCTTTAAGGCAGGAGCCCTGGCCCATGGGTTAGCTGTAGCCAAGGGAGAACTCGTTGCTATTTTTGATGCCGACTTTGTGCCCCCCTCCGACACCTTGCTCAAAATGGTGCATTATTTTTCAAATCCACAGATAGGAATGGTGCAGGCTCGCTGGGAACATCTTAATCGGAGCTACTCGACGCTGACTGAGCTACAGGCATTAATGCTAGACGGACATTTTGTAGCAGAGCAGACATCCCGCAGTCGCACAGGTTGTTTTTTTAACTTTAACGGCACCGCCGGCATCTGGCGTATCCAGGCCATAACCGATGCAGGCGGCTGGCAACATTCTACCGTAACCGAAGATCTAGACCTTTCCTATCGAGCCCAAATGCAGGGTTGGCGATGCATTTATCTACCAGACATTAGAGTGCCAGCAGAGTTACCGATGGAAATGAACTCATTCAAGTCTCAACAGTTTCGCTGGGCAAAGGGCTCTAGTCAGGTTGTCAAACTCCTGTTGCCGTCTATTTTACGAGCTAATTTCCCTGCCCATATTAAGTGGGAAGCATTTTTTCATCTAACCAACAACTTCAATTATTTGTTAATGTTATTGCTGCTGTTGCTCTCTCTACCATATCAGCTCTATGTGATGCCCTATAGCTGGCAGTATGCTATCTTCTTCTATGCTCCCCTATCCCTGGTTACATGTCTGGGACCGATTAGTTTTTATCTTATTGCCCAGCCCAGAACAAATGATATATGGCCGTCTTGGCACTTGGTAAAAAATATTTTGCTCTTAATGGGTGTGGGAATTGGTCTGAGTATTAATCAATCGTTAGCTGTATGTGATGGCCTATTGCGTAACAATAAAGATTTTATTCGCACGCCCAAGCACGGTGTGATCGGCACCACAGAAAGCTGGATCGACAAGAAATATCGAGCGGCTAAAAACTGGGTGCCCTATTTAGAGCTGGCCATGATGGTGTATTTGATCGTGACGATTGCGATCGCATTCTCCAACCACCATTATCTCTCTCTACCGTTTTTAATCTTATTTCTCGCTGGCTATGTCTATACCTTTAGCCTCAGCGTTTTTCAAACACGTTAGTCGTTTAGCTTAGCCACTGCTAAACGCAGACCCAAGACAATTAATAATGCTCCTGTCACCCGCTCTAACCAGTGGGAAACATTGACCAGCAGCCGTTTAACCCAGCGTTGAGAAATTAATAATGCTAACAGAGCAAACCATACTAACGATTGCAGAGCTACAGTGCCACCATAGAGTGCCTGAGCGGCTAAGGGCGTTTCGGGCTGTACAATTTGGGTAAATAGAGCCAGGTAAAACAAGGTAGCTTTAGGATTAAG
>JBCDFI010000088.1:0-13641 GCA_039178155.1 Cyanobacteria bacterium P01_H01_bin.105 | reverse complement strand
ATTCAAGAGGCTCGTAATGGTGGGTCACTCACACCCAGTGTTCTCACCCAGCTCCGCAGGCGAGAACGCGATGGCCAGCTGTCGTTTTACGAGCAGTGTGAGGTTAAGTCTGCCACCTGGACAGGCGAGCACTGGCAGGTGACCTGCACCCATTCCCAGACCCATGACTGCGTGGCCCATTTGCCGGTGGATCGCATCTGGCTGGCCACCGGCACCCAGCTGGATGTAAACCAGTGGCCGCTGCTGTCGGCAGTGCGATCTCGCTATCCGCTAAAAACCATACACGGCCTGCCCCTGCTGGATCAGCATCTGCGCTGGCCGGGGTGCAACCTGTTCATCATGGGTGGGGCAGCCGCGTTGCAATTGGGGCCAGTGGCGAGAAACCTATTTGGCGGTAAGCTGGCGTGCGATCGCATTGTCCCAGCTCTGGTTAAAGCCTACTCAACCACTGCTACAGGTTAGCCTGTTGACCCATGACGCAACGGGCACAGCTGCACGTCAATGCATCCACGATCGGATTTGCATCGGTCGAGACCGATGCGGGTAAAGCTGATTCGCTGCTCCTGATGAGGTCGCTCACTGTTTGGGGCGCAGCTGTTGAATGAGCGCTAGCAGGTGGCGCAACCCAAAGGGCCACAGCCAGAGAGCTGGAGCAGCCAAGGAGGGTTAAAACGTCTTGTTTAATCATAGTTGCGTCAAGAAAGCTATACCGAGAGAGGAGCTGCGATGCAACGCAAGTCCTGAGTATGCACATAATAGCTAAACCGTTCTGAGGCTGCCAACTTCACCTGATTCAGCGATCGCGAAAGGCGTCATGTGGCAGCTGATAAAAAATCAAATCAACAAGGAAGAGAACCGCGGCAATGATGATTGGCACTAAGGCTTCTTTCAGGTCAAATTTCCCTAAGCCATGACTGTGCTCAGCGCTATGTCCGCTACAACTGCCGCAAGAATTCGCCATTCCATACACCCTGCAATATCTGAATACATGAAGATTTATTCAGATATTGCATTATAAAAAAGACGCAAGCTCACCTCGTGAACTGTGAAAAAATTACTCGGCTAGGTGCTCGGCAACGTCTTTGTAGAGCGTCTCAATATGCTTTTCAGCCATGCTGTAGTAAACGTTACGGCCTTGTCGTCGATACTTGACTAAGCGATGAGATCGTAGAATTCGCAGCTGATGAGAGACGGCTGACTCGCCCATCTTTACTGCAGCTGCTAAATCACAGACACATAACTCCTGCTGTGCGAGTGCCGAGAGTAGCTTTAGCCGATGGGGGTCGGAGAGGGCACTAAAGAACTCTGCCATTAGCTGAGCTTGATCGGTCTTTAGCACGTCTGGCTTCACCTGGCGAACGCTGTCGAGATGAACCAATGAATCTTGACAGATAGGCGCAGCAGCCGAAGGGTTTTTCCTACTTGCTCGTTTCTCTAACGGTAACCGCCCTAGTCGCCACGAGTGAGTGCTAGTAAGCTAGAACGGTAGCGCCCAGTCTGTTCAAATGTCTTCGGTTTTACCCATCGATACCCAGCGCTATCAGTCTGGTGACTATACCTTGGAGGTAACGGCCCATTCTTCGCCGCTATCGCAATGGAGCGATCGGCCCGTGGTGCGTCAGCTACGCTTTAGTCTCTGGTCAGAGCAGCTAGACCGCAAGCGACTGGCTGAGGGCGATCAGCATCAGTTGATGACCCTCAGCGATGCGGTTGAGACTTACGTACAAACCCACCTCAACCAGCAGACCTGGCCCCAAACCCACGGTATACAGCTGCTTGCTAAAACTGTAACCCTCAGCACATTACAGCTATTTGACCTAGCAGAAGTACTCAATGCTTATGGACAACACCAAATTACCTTACCGGTAGCAACACCTCAGCGGCGTCAGCGTCAGTCTCGACGTCAAACGTGGTGGACTGGCTCAGCGGTTGCTTCTCTGCTGGTAGCTGTCGGTGTTACCACGGCCTATATGCACTACAGACCAGCCACCTTTAACGAGGTAGTTACGACCCAGGCTCCTGAAGCTACTTTTGAGGATGATGCGGCAATCGCACCCAGCGCTCAGCTCCCTACAGCGAGTTCTGCCCCAGCTGAGTCGGCTTCAGATGAGCTGGCCGACAATGGGGAGAGTGCCGATGATCTAGAGGGTAGCGGCATCGATGCTCCTAATCCTAATTTAGAGCAACGTCAAGAACTCGAACAGCAGCCGTTAGATGCTGAAGTGTCTAGAACTGCTCGCGCCCCAGCCGAAACACCTCAGCCTGAAGCAGAATTCGAAACAGTAGCTCCATCGGCAGATATTGCTGAAGCCTCAGAACCATTGCCAACAGATGGGTTTAAGCTAGACGCTGCTCCTCCGCCAGCCGCCCCTGACGAGAATGAGGGACCAGCAGTGGCTACTACTCAGGCTCCTAGACCCAGTGATCTGGAGTTACAAGATAGTTTGGAAATGCGATCGCGAATATCTAACGAAGCCACCGTCCCTGATATGGGGTCATTGCTGGCTGCGATCGCAGCTCAGCTAGCGCCTTATCAACCGACAGATACCGCCTTCCCGCTGGTATATCACGGCCAGATTGCTGCCGATGGTACAATTCTTGCTCTAGAGCCCGTCAGCGAGCAGGCTCCTACCATTGAGATTCCTGAGAACATAAAAATCTCACCTCCGCCCGAACGCCTGATTCAAATCGAAATTACCTATACAGGAGCTGAGCGCCCTATCGTCAGAGAGCGTTAAAGCCGTGGCTATGTGAGAAAATCCTAATCGTCAGACAAACGTTGTTGCTCGGCTGCTCTCTTGGCAGCCCGGTTTCTACTACGGAGTAGAGCTGGACTAACGGGAAATCCAGCTACAGGAATAACCTGGTGACGACGCTCTTTTTCTAGTGTCTGCAGCTTTGTAAAATCGACCCAGTGAATACAGTCTACTGGGCACGTATCGATGGCTTCTTGAATCAGCTCTTCTCGATCTCCATCCTGTCTTACCGCGCGAGCACGACCATGGAGAGGCTCTAGATAAAAGGTATTTCGAGCGACGTGAACACAGTTAGTACAGCCGATACAGGTGGCTTCATCTACATAGACGCCTTTTTGCCGCAGGCTGCCACCTAATTCGGGCTCTAATCCAGTTCGGTTTTCAGCATCCCGAAGCAGTCCACCTAGTTCAGGCTCCAATCCCGAACGTTCGGGCGGATCAATTGATAAAGACATTGCTAGCTACTCCAATTGCATGGGGTAAACCCCTATAGCAATCAAGGTGACGTTAAGACTCTCTCAACGCCACCCCAATCTGGTCAACCACAGTTCCAAAAAACTTAGAGCTAAGCCCAGCGCTGTAAAACTAGACGAATAGAGCCATCTTTGGCTGTTTTCTGCTCAGCTACCTGAAAACCCTGATTAGAGGTTTCAGTCAGAACAGTGTGATACGCATAGCGTTGAGTTATTTGATTCAAAAAACCATCCACTGATAGTGACTGCTGCCAATACTGCATATCAGCTACCAGCTCATAGTCTCCAGTGTCTGAATTACGCTTAAAACCAAGGTCGTAGCCATTATCTTGCTCGATGACTACTTCAGCAGTTTCAGTTTTACCTCGATAGCCACGTACTGTCTGTGGACCTGCTTTCCAGTCGGTGCCAATATCAGTCAGAGCAGCCTGTAGAGCAGGCAGATTACGAATCTTGGTTTTAATCTGGCTAAAGTGCGACATCTTAAATCGTATGTTTTTTGAAGTTGACAATGGGGGGCACTGGGCCAATGCAGCTGTGAGGCTTGGAGCTTTACCAGCTGCTGTAGTTAGCCTGGGAATCAGCCTGTTCAGACGTTAACTGATTTTCTTGGGCGTAAAATTCAGACGTCTTCTCCTGAGATAAAACCTGACCTAGCTGCGCTTCAACAGCTGCAGTCACTTCAGAACAAGAGCGACCGACAATACCTGTCACCAGCTCTTTGACTCGACCATCGGGATAAATAACAAATTCCAGTGTTTCCAAAGGGATTCACCTCTTATGGAGATCGCCACACTAATGAAACAAACGTAGACAAACAATAACTAATTTCTAGTTAAAACTCCATACAAAAAGTTAATACAGAGTATTGAATTTGAGAGTACCTACGCCAGCTTTATGGTTTAGTGTCGCGCAACTTCCAAGAGCCGTCAAGCAGAGTGCTTGGAGGGCGCTACAGTTATCGTAAGTGTGTTACAAAAATCAACATTTCGGCATATAACGTAGGTATATGCCCTGTGACTCAAGGCTTTAGGTAATGATTTAAGACGATAATTGTCGATTATGTGACAGATAGATGACAGATTTGGTTATTCAAAACCGTGGATAGTAATGCAATCAAAACGAGGTGAATTTGTATGAAACCTGTCGGCTTTCAGTTTGAGCAGGAGTTTATTGATTCACTGCGGTGTATTCCAATGGTAGTGCGGTTTAAGTTAGATACCTGCGGTGTGAAACTTAAGCTTAATCACTGGCATCAGTTCACCCAGGCGGAGCGTCAGGCTTTAGTGGATAGGCCATGCGATACTCCAGAAAATAGGCTTACATATCAAATTTATTTGCAAGGGCTGGTGACTCAATATACGGGGCAGCCAGCTAAAGAAATAGAGGTTTCTGCTCAGCCACCCTGGTTGGCATCGACTGTCCCAGACCAGGTTCAGGCTAAGGCGGCCACCCATGATTTGAAGATTTCTAGGGATAGTTGGCAAACTTTAACGCCCGCCCAGCGATTTGCGTTAATAAAGCTCAGTCGCCCTAGTCATGAGAACCGAAATTTTTTGCCAGCCATGCAGGAATTTGGTCTTGCCCATTGAGTGTTGGGGATTAAGGTATTCAGACTGCTAGTATCTATACCAGCGTGGCCTCATCTTTTTGCATGCATGAATAACCGACCACTCAATAATCGGAATTTTTTGCCCAAGCGGCCTCGACGGGTTAGGCCTGCTCGTTTAAATGCGATGCCTTGGTTGCTGCTGCTGGTGGTGGTAGCGCTTCATCTAGTGGTAGGGCTCTTGCTGTCGCTGTTTTCGCCACCTTTTTGGGTGTGGCCTCTAGCCTTCTTAGGTACTTTGATTCAGGCGATAGCGCTGGCAGGCCCCAGGGCTCTATCGTCACTCCAAGGGGTTCGAATCTTACTGTGTCGTGCGCTGACTTGTCTCGGGGTAGGAATGTCAGTGGTGGCCCTAGCGGTGGCTGTCGGGTTTGGTGGGTCTGCTGATATTGATAGTATTCAGTTTTCTCAAACTGGCCTAACTTTATTTTTTGTCAATTTTGGGGTTTTGGTGCTGACTGCTGGCTGTAGTGTGCTGATTGCCCACGTTGGCGATCGTTTACTGGCAGGCAGCGGTCGAGTGCGCTGTAGTCTAGCTGTGATGAGCGTTTGTTTTTTGGGGTTATTTGTCGGGGGAGCATTTGGACTTGCGATCGCGAGCTAGCAATACAACCTCTAGAAATACAGTCTGATGGCATTAGCGATTGATTTTGGTACTAGTAATACGGTGCTCTGCCGATGGAATGCAGCTACCCAGTCCCCTGAAGTTTTGGGCTTGGATGCAGTGGCTCAGCGAACTTTAGGGCCAGCGGTGGTGCCCAGTTTGCTCTACGTGGAAAATGCCCAGCTGGAACGTGTAATCGTGGGTCAACCGGTTCGAGATCGCGGTCTAGACCAGTCTGAACGCTGCTTTAAAAATTTTAAGCGGGGTATTGGTACCTCTATCCAAGGGTTTATGCCCACATTAGATGACCGCACCCTCTCTTTTGAGCAGGTGGGGGAATGGTTTCTAACCCAGGTCATTGCTCAGCTCAAACAGCAGGAAGCAGACCTGGATGAAGTCGTTTTAACGGTTCCTGTTGATAGTTTTGAGACTTATCGCAGCTGGCTAGGGACGCTCTGCCAGCAGTGGGATATTGATCGAGTCAGAATGATCGATGAGCCTACTGCAGCGGCTTTAGGCTATGGCCTCACCGATAATGAAACACTATTGGTGATTGACTTTGGTGGGGGTACCTTAGATTTAGCCATTGTGCAGCTGAACGGTGGTCAGGCCCAGGCCTTGGGCTACATCCTAAAATGGGGACAAAAGGCCATGGGTAAATCAGCTCAGCAGGTCTCAACAGCTAAAGTCCTGGCCAAGGCCGGAGAAAATTTAGGCGGAGCGGATATCGACGAATGGATTGCTCAATCTCTAAGTGAGCAGTATGGTATCCCCCTTTCGGCCCTGACGCTACGATTGGCGGAACAGCTCAAAATTCAACTGTCTACGTCGCTCAGTGCCAACGAAAGCTATTTTGATGATGAGACCTTTGAGAGCTATGAGCTGACTTTAACCCGTGAGCAGCTAGAGACTATTTTGCGGCAGCATGATTTCTTTAAACGGTTGAATGAGCGGGTAGACCAGGTGCTGCAACAGGTCAATCGCCAGGGAATCGCAGTGTCAGATATTGATGCTGTGCTGCTGGTGGGGGGCACGACTCAAATTCCAGCTCTCCAAACCTGGGTTAAAACTCGATTTGAAAATACTAAAATCGGGAGCGATCGCCCGTTTACCGCCGTTTCTGCTGGAGCACTGCAGCTAAAGCAGGTGCAGCTAACGGATTTTTTATATCACGGCTACGGAATTCGATTTTGGGATCGGCGTAATAAGTGTCATGGCTGGCATCCCATTATTCCTCAAGGACAACCCTACCCCATGACCCAGCCGGTAGAGCTGGTTTTAGGCGCTTCTAGTGAAAAACAGCCGAGTATTGAACTGATTATTGGCGAGTTGGGTCGGGACCAGGGCAGTACAGAAGTTTATTTTGAGGGCAATCGTCTGGTGACTCGCCAGGTTCAAGCTGGACAAACCGCAGCACAGCCGTTAAATGCCGAAGCGCCCAATATTGCTACGCTTAACCCTCCGGGAAGACCGGGGGAAGATCGGGTGCGATTGAGCTTTACCGTTGATCAGAATAGGCTATTGCGAGTGACGGTGGAAGACCTGCTGACCGAAGAAATTCTGACCAAAAATCAGGCGGTTGTAGAGCTTTCTTAGGCCTGGGCCACTTTATGGAGCAGCTTCTTCCTCAGGCAACTCTCCACCGAGTCGCTGTCTTAGCTCTTGGCCTGCTTGCTCGGCTTCGACTTGGGTTTTGGTAATGATAAATGTTTGGGTGGCAAGTAGCACAATCACAAACAGCACCCCTGAAAGGGTAAAGCTGAGTTTGGTGGATGGAATGCTCTGACCTAGAGCATAAATTGCGATCGCAAATACCGCCGCCAAATATATTTTGGACATGACTGGCATTGCCGACGCCGACCAACAGAGCGCCACCAAAATCGCATTGAAATATAGCGCCAACAGCCCTAGATGAATGCGTCGGGCATAGATTTGCTGAGCCCGCTTGCGACTGCCCGCCAACGGCAGCTTTAACCGATTCCCTGCTGCATTAAGCCCATCCATCGCCATATAAAATACAGGAATCATCAGGCTGGATAGTACCACCAGTAGCTGGGGCGGTGCCTGCAGCGTCTGGTTGATCGATGCCGATGCCACCGCTAGATTGATGGCCTGACTAAAAAGCAATGCAGCCACAGCGGCCACCAGTACAATAATCAGGTCAATGCCTAGAACAGGGACAACCGGTATCTGGGCTGTGCGTGTCTTCATAAACTCAGTTTCTTCCTTTGTAACGATGTCTCATAACTGGATCTACCGAGTATATCTATGTGTAGCCCTGTTGTCTCAGTATCCAAATTATTCAGGGCGACTAAGCACCAACAGATAGGCCAGGGATAAATTTAAACTATCATTACATCTTTGTTATAGGAAACACCTTAATGAGTTCAGCCCCAGTTTCGACCGATCAACAGCAGACGGGATACCATACCCCTGCTGAGTCTGATATCCCGTCTGCCAAAAGACTCTCTTCAACAAACTCGGCATGGACTATCGAAGACAGCGAGGAACTTTACCGAATTAATGGTTGGGGGGAACCCTATTTTTCGATTAATTCTGCGGGGCATATCGTCGTTTCCCCCCAGGGTGATCGAGGTGGCTCTCTGGATTTACATAAACTGATTCAGGCGCTCCAAGCTCGTAAGTTGTCGCTGCCGATTCTAGTCCGTTTCTCCGACATTCTCGAAGATCGCATCGAACGCCTTAACTCTTGTTTTGCAAAAGCAATTACGAAGTACGGCTATGACGGTTGTTATCGGGGGGTTTTTCCAGTCAAATGTAACCAACAGCGCCATTTAGTAGAAGACTTAGTGAAATTTGGCGAGCGCTATCAGTTTGGGTTAGAAGCAGGGTCTAAACCTGAGCTAATGATTGCCCTAGCGACCTTGCAAACGCCTGGGGCTTTACTGATCTGTAATGGCTATAAAGATCGAGCTTACCTGGAGACAGCCATGTTAGGGCAAAAGCTCGGTCAGCAGCCAATCATTGTGCTAGAGCAGCTAGATGAGCTACCCCTCGTCATTGAAATCAGTCAGCAGTTGAACATTCGTCCCCAGCTAGGTGTACGGGCTAAACTCTCTACCAAAGGGATGGGACGCTGGGGCGGCACCGTGGGTGACCGAGCAAAATTTGGTCTGACCATCCCTGAAATTTTGACGGTTGTAGAACAGTTAAAGGCCGCTGACATGTTGTCGTGCCTACAGCTGCTTCATTTTCACATTGGTTCTCAAATGTCATCGATCAGCATTATCAAAGATGCGCTGCGAGAAGCCTGCCAAATCTATGTGGAACTAGCTAATCTCGGAGCTAACATGCAATATCTGGACGTGGGGGGTGGTCTCGGTGTGGATTACAACGGGTCTAAAACCAATGTGCCAGCCTCGAAAAACTATAGTATTCAGAACTATGCCAATGATGTTGTTGCCGAGGTCAAAGAAGCCTGCTCCGCTAAAGAGTTACCGGTTCCTACACTCATTAGTGAAAGTGGTCGGGCCATTGCCTCCCATCAGTCTGTGTTGATATTTGATGTGTTGGGCAGCAGCGAGATCCGTCCCCAGATGCCGTTTGAGCCATCATCAGAAGATCATGCCATTCTAAAAGAGCTTTACGAAGCCTATCAAAGTATTAACCCCAAAAATTACCAAGAGGTTTTTCATGATGCTGAACAGTTTAAAGGAGAAGCCGCCAGCTTATTTAACTTTGGCTATCTCAGTTTGACTGAGCGAGCCCGCGTGGAAAATCTATTTTGGGCCTGTTGTCAGAAGATTATTCAAGTGTTGCGACAGGAAACCTACGTCCCTGATGATCTAGCTGATCTAGAGAAGATGATGGCGTCTATTTACTACATCAATATCTCAGTGTTTCAATCAGCGCCAGATACCTGGGCAATTGATCAGCTGTTTCCGATTATGCCTATCCATCGTCTCAATGAGGAACCTACCTGTCGCGCTACGTTGGCAGATTTAACCTGTGACAGTGATGGCAAAATTGACCAGTTTATTGATTTGCACGGGGTTAAATCGGTTTTGGAGCTGCACGAATTAAATCACTCAGAGCCCTACTATCTGGGAATGTTTCTAAATGGGGCCTATCAAGAGACCATGGGGAATTTACACAATCTCTTTGGGGATACCAACATGGTGCATATTCAGGTTACTCCCCAAGGATACACAATTGAACATGTGGTGAAAGGGGATACCATGAAGGAGGTACTAAGCTATGTGCAGTATGACTCTGAGGACTTGGTTGAACTGATTCGACGACGTTCGGAAGTCTCTCTTAAGGACAAACAAATTACACTCACTGAGGCTCAGCTACTATTGCAAAACTACGAAGAGAGTCTGAGTCAGTATACGTATTTGTCTTAAACTCTGTGGGGGTGTTCTGTAGGATACCCCTACGAACGTCTCTAAAAAATTTGCGCTTAAATCGATTGCAGCTTTGAGAGGTCAGGCTTAACTTTGAGCTTGACGACCAAAGCCGTGATGTTGTCATGACCATTTTGCTCGTTGGCAAGTTCGATTAGATCGGCTACTCCTTCTTCAATGCCTTTATGACCTCTGAGAATAGGTTCAATATGGGTAGAGCAATGGGTTTCTAGCAGTCTATCGTCACTGAGGCCATCGGAGCACAGCAATAATAGGGTGTCTTCAGTCAAATTTAAATAACTAAAGCTAGGTTCTAAAATATCTTCACCACAGGGGCCAAGGGCCTGAGTTAGTTGATAGGCATCAGGTCTAGCGTAGGCAATGGCTGGTTCTACGCCCCGTTTAATCTCTCGCTGGCCCACTTCGTGGTCAACGGTAATTTGCTGTAGTCCCAACCGTTTGGTATAGCGATAGAGTCGACTGTCGCCGACGTGGGCGGCCACTGCTTGGGTTCCTTTGACTAGCAACATCACTAAGGTCGTTCCCATGCGGGCATTACCGGTGCGTTCTTCGGCCTGATTTTTGTCATAAATGACCTGGTTTGCTAGGCCAATGGCACGACGTAGTTCAGCTTCATCGGGTAAATCTGACTGCCAATGGTTCTCCAGATAGTTACGTAGGTTATCAACGGCAAGCTGACTGGCTACTTCACCACCGGAGTGGCCGCCCATACCATCACATAGGATGTAAGCACATTTAGCATCTAAGGTCTGGCTGGTGAGCGTTTCCTGACGGCTGAGGGCAGATTGAATAAAGTAATTGTCTTCGTTGTGATCTCGCTGTTGACCGACATGGGACTGGCCTGCATCTTCTAAGCCCGTCAATTTCATCGGTAACACCATCGTGGGTGAATCGATGCTGTCCATACCGGTATCTTCGATGATGTCGAGATCTTCTAGGCCCGGAATATCTAAGTCAGCTAAGACATTGATATTAGAAACATCTTCTGAGGCAGCGGTCGATATGTCTGTACCTAGTTGGTATTTATCTGCGATCGCAACCAGGGCTTCTTTGAGACTATCCGTACTATCAAGCTGTCCTTCTATAATCTTAGCGGTCAGCTCTGTGAGATCGACTAGAGACTGATCATTAGACTGTAATAGAGACTGCCATAGTAGCCCCATATCGGCCAGTCGATAGTCATGGCGATGGGAGCCCGCCTCAATATATCTGAGGCATACAATTTGATCCTCATCCATGCACAGATTGCTGATATTGAGCAAACTACCCTGACCTTGAAAGTCAGCCATAGCGTCCCACAGCTCGACCATGACGTAAAAACTATGAACCTGCTGTAGCGGATCTAAGGTAGCCTGCTGCCAGACAGTGAGTAAATCTGGTAGCTGTCGACGATCTTCGAGCATCAAAACGCTGTAGCCATCCTCAATCCAAGCTTCCTGCAGTTCTGGAATCGAGGGAAAAAACCGACTATGGAGAGCCAAGTAAGGATAGGCCATCAGCGGAAATAGCTTCTTGTCCTTGGCCTCTTCCGGGGTAGTCAACGAAAACCGATGACGCTGTTCCACTAATGACATAGTCATATCATTAGGTTTTGTATCCGTTACCTGGGCTTGTAAAGGTTTCTGACTATCGACGCTGAGCGTTAGCGGTTCCACCAATCGATAGCGCTGCTGAGGGCCTAACCAGTCACCGATAGCTCGGGAAACCATCTGAGAGGAGTCAGCAGGGATGACCGTATGGGTCGTTAACTGCTGCCAAATAGTTTGGTCATCAGATTGACCATCCTCAGGGATCATCACTTCATCGACGATCAGAGCAACAGACGGTCTACCAGGAAGGATAAAAGCTCTCCAAAGCTGCAGTGGTGACCCGCACGACTGGCAAAATTTATGCTCGGTAGGGTTATGAACTTGGCAGTATGGGCAAATGATCATCAGTGGATAGAAGAGGGTCGTTGACAATGACCGCAGCAATGACCGCAGATTAGTAAAAACGACAATAGCGTTGCCATAATCCACTATTCCCAAAGTTAAAAATAGTCTTAGCGCCTAAAACTACCAGATTGGGAAGTTTCATCAGTGAAATACAGTTCAGCATAGCCGATAAGCTATGCAGATGTTGGTACAAACATAACCAAATTAATTGCGATGTAGTCGAGGACGTAGCCGAGAACGTTTGACTCGCTAAGGATGAACGGTGTCACAACCTTTTGTTAACTGACTCAACTTTTTCTGTTCATCAACGCTAAGGTAGCGCCACTGTCCAGGGTGTAGATGGTCTAGATGTAGATGACCAATATTAACTCGTACAAGACGTAGGGTGGGAAACCCAACAGCAGCCGTCATGCGACGTACCTGACGGTTTTTGCCTTCGCACAGGGTGATCTCAAGCCAAGCTGTTGGGACCTGTTTTCGAAATCGGATAGGCGGGATACGTGGCGGGAGCGGCGGTGCCGTTGATAGTCGTTTCACCTGGGCCGGTCGCGTCCTATAGTTACGGATAGTGACTCCCTGACGCAGCTGCTCCAAACTATCAGCATCGGGAATACGCTCTACTTGTACCCAGTAGGTACGGGGATGATCAAAGCGAGGATGACAGAGGCGATGCTGTAGGGGACCATCGTCTGTCAGTAAAAGTAGCCCTTCACTATCGCGGTCAAGACGCCCAACGGGATATACCCCTGGCACTGAGATAAATGATTTGAGGGTGGTATGACCATTCTCAGTGGCTGAAAACTGGCTGAGAACGTCGTAGGGCTTATAAAAAATAAGATAGCGGTGGTCCATAGACGCAGGCAATTCTTGAAGCTGTATTGAGAAATGGTGAATTAAGTTAAGTCGCTAGATATGCTGAATAGATTCGATCAATACGAGTATCGGCAATATGATGAACAGCGCCTCTAAGTACCGATTTGTTTGCACGTTGACCTTTGGTGATATCTATGGCCAAATCATTGTTTGGCTGATTGTGCTATTTCTAAGTCTGGCAACGGCTCTGGCTCTAATGGGAGCGAGTCGTCCTATTTATGCCCTTGTTTGTGTCGGGCTGATTTTAGTGCTGTCGCTGCCATTTTTGCTATTTGCTTTTGTCACTACCTTGATCAACCATATCGAATTTAGTGAGATGGAGCCGCTAGCGGCCAAGGGAAGTCAAACGCCTACTGTCAGCAATCAACAGATGTCAAGTCAAACTGCGTCCTGAGTGGTTAGAACTATTTGGACGACAGGCAGTACTCTTAATTGGCCTCTGCTTCAGGTGCTTCGGGGGTTTCTACTGGGGGTACAGGATCAACCGGCGTTACAGCTGGATCGACAGCTGGGTCAGTGGCTGGAGCAGCCGATTCTTCAGTGGGCGCTTGATTGATGAGTTGCTGAATGCGGTCTTTGAACTGGACAGGGGCTAGAGCTAGGGCCGTTTCAAACAGGGGTTGTGCATCGGCTTCTTGACCCATCTCGCGTAGGATCAATCCTTTGGCCAGCATGGGTCGAAAGTCTGGGTTACCGCCAACGGCCTGGGTGTCTTGAATTGCTGTATCGTAAAGTGCGATCGCATCATCAAAGCGAGATTGCTCGGCATAGACCTGACCTAACAACAGCTTGACCGCAATCACATCGATTGTTCCAGGTTGAATCTGATTGGACTGCTCAGCGGTTTTAAGCGTGTCCTGAAGTAAACCAACGGCCGCTTGGGGCCGCTCTTGTTGTATCAATAAGGCTACCAACCCCTGCAGCGCCTCCATATTGCCAGGATTAGCGGTCAATACACTGCGATAGGTTTGGGCAGCACCTTCTAGATCATTAAGTTCTTGTTT
>JBCDFI010000087.1:0-13857 GCA_039178155.1 Cyanobacteria bacterium P01_H01_bin.105 | reverse complement strand
TTTAAAACTTTGGTTAAGAGACCGGCCAAAAAATAAGCCTTATCCATTTAAGAAATGATTAAGACTCAATATTTAGATAACCTACTGACTTTCTAATGTCTTAAGCCAGCTGTCGTTTGATCAGCTCAGCAAAGACACCGGGTTGTTTCGCTAGATCGTCAAAGGTACCTACCTGCACGACCCGACCAGCTTTGATGACATAAATGCGATCGGCATTGCGAATAGTACTTAGACGGTGGGCAACAACTACGCGAGTAACATTAAGTTGGTCAAGACTCTCACTGACAATAGCCTGGGTTTTGTTATCTAATGCACTGGTCGCTTCATCTAACAGCAATAGCTTTGGATTGAGTGCTAAGGCCCTAGCAATGATCAACCGTTGCCGCTGTCCTCCTGAAAGGTTGCCTCCTCCTTCGCTTACCACTGTATGCAGCTGCATCGGAAAGTTACGCACATCCTCAGCAAATCCTGCCATTTCAGCTGCCCGCCACGCATCATCCTGGGTGATCAGGGCTCCACCGGAGATATTTTCAAAAATAGACCCGGAACTAATGTGGCCGTTTTGCAATACCACCCCTAGCTGTCGCCGCACGGCAGTTAAGTTTAAGCCGGCCATGTCTCGACCGTCATAGTATACGGTGCCCGACTGGGGGTTCTCAAACCCTAGCAGCAGTCGCAGCACCGTTGACTTGCCCGACCCGGATGGCCCCACTAAAGCAATAAACTCTCCGGGTTTAGCGTTTACAGTGACATCGTTTAAAATCAGCGGACCGTCGTCTCGATAGCGAAAGGTGACGCCATCCATACAAAAAGCTCCCGATAGCTGCCCCGGATCGGTTTTTTCGGTTGTCACTTCGGGCGGTGCGGCCAGGATGGGTTGCGATCGCATCCATAATGGAATCACATCCATCACATCGATCATGGTCAAACTCAAGTTAGTAATGCCGCTGATAAAGATGGCAAAGGCCGCATTAAATGCCAAAAATCGCCCCGTTGTCAGCTCAAACGGCCCCACCAGGGTACTGGCCACCCAAAATAGGGCAATGGTCGTCACCGTCGGAATGACCGAATTAAACACATTGACCGAATCTTCCAATCGCTGGGTGCTCAGCTCTATCTGTAACAGTCGACGGTACTTGTTACCCCACTGAGCAAATGCCCTGGACTCTGCCCCGGCAATTCGCAGCTTCGAGACACCGTTAATCAGCTGCACCATCAGACCATAGAGTTCTCCTCGCAGCTCTAACATAGGCCGCTGTTTTTTTAACAACAACGCTCCAGAGGTGACCGTAACAGCCATAATTAATAGCGCCACCACCAGGGCTAACGCCGCCAGCTTACCACTGTAATAAAACAACAGTCCTAAATTGAGCAGTGCAAACGTTCCCGACAAAATTGCGTCTAAAGCCGAACCACTGAGCAGCTGACGAATTGACGTAATGCTTGATACCCGCGACAATAAATCCCCGGTGGCATAGTCTTTAAAAAACGACGTGCGTAGTTTCAGCAATCGGTCCCATACCGCTGCTTGCAGCGCTACATCCGAACCGGTCTCTAGTCGCATGGTAGTAATCGCCTGCACCAGCTGAAAACTGGCTCGACCGATGGCCATTGCCACTAATGCTAAGCCAATTTGTAACAACAGCCCCGCACTACCAAAGGGAATAGCATCATCTACGAGTACCGCTGTCATCTGCGGGAGAACCATGCCCATCAGCGTTACGATGACTCCTGCTAGACCGACCACGATTAGGTCTCGCTGGCGTCCCTGAAACGCAAACTTGAGTAAATCCCACGCTGTTAGATGGCCCTCGGGCAGAGGCCGATAAAACATAAATGCCACTGGCTCTACCGTTCTTGCCACCGCTTCATTGACGGCTACTCGCTTGCCAGTAGCATCCAGTAGCTCATAGTGAGTTTGACGCACCGGTATCAGCGCCACTGGACGTCGTCCATCTTGGGTATAGCCTACTAACGGTCCTGCGTCCTGTCGCCACCAGCGACCCCGCAGCAACACCTGTCGCAGTCGCAGCTGAGAGGCCCTGGCAATTGCCTCCAATGGTTCCTTTACCTGTTGTGCCTGTTCAGACTCTGCCGGAGGCTCAATTTTTACGCCTAGGGCATGACCCACGGCTCCTGCCACTCTCAACAACGGTGTTTCTGCTAGCAGATAATCTCCTGCACTGGGCTGTAAAACGGAGACCAGCCCCTGCAGTGTTGTCTGGGTCACTTCCTGATTGAGCTGTTGTCGAGCCGTAAACTGGTCTTCCCCGCGCTGTCGATCAATCTGCCAGCCTTCGTTAATTACCTCCAAAGCGTACTGGTGGAAGAGATTTAAACCCTTTACAAAATCTTTGTAAGAACTCTTGGAACATAGCTGTTCAGCTGATACCACATCTAGTTCTACCGACTGTTCTTTAACTTGTAACCAAGTGGTTTTCGAAATGGGAAATAGAGGAGAAGACGGCTTCAGTACAAATTGCTCCCCATCCAACCAATACACCTGGTTATTGGTTGGTCTTACCCACATCATCGCTGCTTTAGGGCTGTATCCACCCCCAGGCTCCACATCTAAAATGCCAACAATCTCAGATGCTTCTGCAATTGATCTCCCAGGGAAGCCTTTTACCTGGGTTAGTTTGCCCACCCACCGCTCAACCTGTCTGAGCAGCGGTATGGTGACATGGCCACAAATCCCTCCCTCGCCATTGGCGTCTGCGTCCCTGGCTATGGGCTCGATCTCACTGGTCTCAAACGCTACTGCTACTAGGGCTAGATCGCAGGTTCGTGCTTCCGTCCCAATGATCAAGTCGCCAACGTCTACTGTCCATAGGTAGCGGCGTTCACCCACGGCTTCTCCATTTTTCCAACCGACAGCAAAAATGCCTAGGCGACCAGACTTAACCCGCCACAGTCCAGAAGATAGCAGTGGCAAGACACCGTTGCTGTCGATGGCATGAACGTCAGAGGCGCTAAAGGTGCTTTGTGAATCTGCAAGAACCATAGAATTTAATGTGCGGTGTTAATTAATGTGTGGTGTTAAATTGTTTCTGCTCTCACTACACAACTGCCAGTGCCGTTCCTGAACTGCGAATTAAATCGCCATAGTGACCGGCCTGTTGCCAAAGCTGTTCATGGTTCCCTCGCTGTACCACTTTTCCTCGCTCTAACACAATAATCTCATCCGCATCTCGGATTGTACTCAATCGATGCGCCACGATAATGCATGTACATCCTCGCCGTCGCAGATTCTGGTCAATAATCTTTTCAGTTTCTGTATCCAGCGCACTTGTGGCCTCATCCATAATCAAAATTGACGGATTGTTTACCAACGCCCGCGCAATCTCCAGCCGCTGCCGCTGGCCACCGCTAAGATTCTGTCCTCCTTCCAATAGCGTGGCATCATACCCGTAGGGCATCGCTAAAATTGCTTCTTCAATCGCTGCATCTCGGCAGGCCTGTTTTAAGTCTTCATCGGGTACCGTATCGTCCCACAGGGTGAGATTATCTCGCACGCTGCCAGCAAACAGCAGAATATCTTGCTCTACCATGGCAATGGAGTTGGTCAATGTGGCCTGGGAGATCTCCTGTCGAGGTCGATCGTCAAAACAAACATCGCCACTTCTAGGCTGGTAAAGCCCCGCAATTACCCGAGCGAGTGTGGATTTACCCGAGCCGCTACCCCCAACTAAAGCTATCCGCTGCCCTGGTTGAATGGTTAGATTAAAGTCGTCAATGAGGGGTGGATCTAAGGGACTATAGCCAAAGGAAAGATTATGAATTTCCATCGCCCCCGAAAGGCGGTGATGATTGGCAGCTTCTTCTGTCTCAGAGACATTATGTTTACAGTGTTGGCAAAAGGCTAGATCGGTCTCATTTTCGAGCACATCATCTAATCGGTCGAGATTACCCTGCAGGGTTTGCAATGTGCCCGCAAACTGTACCAGGGCATTGACCGGTCCCTGGAAGCTTTGCATCAATAGCTGAAACGCCACCAGCATACCGATGGTGAGGCTGCCGTGAATAATGCGCCAGCCGCCAATAATTAACAATGACAGCGTAGCTAGCGTGGACAATAGCGATGGCAACAATCCAATTACCCGGTTGGCCAGCCCCAGGTTTTGCTGAGCATTGACTGCCTTAGTGTGGTAACCTGCCCAGCGAGCAAAAAAGTCTGATTCTAGACCGCCTGCCTTGAGGGTTTCCATCCCCTGTAGTCCGGCTACGGCGATGCCCGATGCTTTACCGTATTCCTGCACCAGCCGCAGGTTGGCATCTTTACGCTGGCGGGATACCCACTGCAGCACACCTACGTTTATGACAGCAAAGGCAATGACGATAAGGGTGAGGGGAATGTCGTATTGGAGCATTGCGATCGCATAAAACACGATCATCACTGAGCTAATAATCGTTGTCGTTAGCCGTCCTGAGAGCACCGCTGCCACACTGTCATTGAGGCTAATGCGACCGCTGATTTCCCCTGCAAACCGCTGGGCATAGAACCCCACTGGCAGCTGCAGTACATGCCACACAAACTTGCTCGCCATGCCCACCGCTAGTTTGATCCTCAGTGCTCGCAAATAGCGTAGCTGCAACGCGGTTAAAATGCCCTGCACCATGACTATCAGGGCTATGCCTACTAACACATAGGGCAGCCAGTCCAGACGCTTAGCCAGCAAAATATTGTCGATGTAAATGCGGCTAAATGCCGGTAGCGCCAGGGTGGGTAGCACCAGCAAAAAGCCCGTCAGAGTGCAGTAAAGTAGTGCCCCCGTTGAACCTGCCAGTCGTCTTACCAGTGAACCGATAACGTTAGGTTTTTGCCCTCCAGGTTCAAAGGCATCCGTCGGCTCAAACGTCAGGGCAATTCCCGTATATCCCTCATCAAATTCCTGCCGTGTCACCCGACGCGGACCGGTAGCCGGATCGTTAAGCCGTACATGGTTGGCCTCAAACCCATCTACTACCAAGAAGTGGTTAAAATGCCAAAACACGATAAACGGTGGCTTGAGCTGTTTCAGGCTATCTAGACTTTTCTTAAATCCCTTTGCCTCTAGACCGTAGGTACGGGCAGCCTTGAGCACATTGGCGGCCGTCACACCATCTCGTGATACCCCACAGGCATGGCGTAGCTCTGCCAGCGGTACATATCGACCATAGTGACCCAGCACCATACTGAGGGCGGCGGCACCACATTCCACCGCTTCCATTTGCAAGACCGTTGGCGAATTAACCCGATGCGCCATCTACATACTCCTCTAAGCAAATATTCAAGCCCAGTTTTGGTCATTCAGATACTATATGAGCAGTATCTGACCCAGCATCGACAGAAATAATGAGAAAACGTTGAGAAATCAATACTTCTTAACTTGGTACGGTGGTTAGATGTTTGCCTGTGTCCATAGTCATCAAGCTAAACAATTTATAGAGAATACGGGCACTGACATTACCATCCCACTCATGGTTGCCCGTCTCGCAAATATCGCTGCCAATGATGCGACGACCGCTATGGACCACTTCGCGCCATAGACAGTAAACTTCTTCTAGATTTAAACCGCCGGGTACAGGTGTGCCCGTGTGTGGACACAGCTTTGGATCTAGACCATCCACATCGCAGCTAATGTAAACGTGCTCAGGCAAATTGCCCACAATGTTCTGACATTGCTGTAGCCAGCTTTGTCCCCCATAGGCGGCCTGTTTTAGCTGGGTATCCAGGTAGGTGACAATCCGGCCATCGGAGCGTTGAATCAGCGCCATCTCACCGTGGGAAATATCGCGAATTCCCACCTGCACCAGCTTAGAAATTTGCGGCAGCTGCATCGCGTTAAACATAATAGAGGCATGGGATTCTTGAAACCCTTCATAGGCGTTGCGCAGATCGCCATGGGCATCGAGATGGAGAATACCAAAACTGAGATATTTCTGAGCTAATGCCTCCAGTCCCCCCAAGGGGACACTGTGATCACCGCCGACGATGATGATTTTTTTTTGATGTTCTAAAGCGGTCTGAGCTTGTTTGCTAACCCATTGGCTCATGGCTCGACACCCTTGGTTGACCCGCTGTAGGGTCTCTGCTAGATCAGTGTCTTCTTCTGGCGTGATGCCCTGTTCGGCTCCGCGAATGATTGCGATCGCATCGGGTCTCAACCGTCGATTTTCCGCTATCAGCCATTCCGGAATCGGCAACATATAGATGCCCTGCTGCCATGCCTCTGGATGATCAAAATCATAAAAATCTAACTGGGGCGACGCCCGTAAAATCGCATCTGGCCCCTGGCAGGTACCGTCCTGATAGGATGTCGTTACATCCCAAGGCACCCCAATCACCACCGTACTGGCATGGGCATAATCATGGGGAAATCCAAATAAATTACCATTGACGGCTCCCACCCCACCCGGATCAAAGTTGGCAATTGCATGTACGATCCGCTGCTTTTCATCAGGAGATTGATTTTCAGGCTGAGATTGTTTACCCATACAAGGTTTCAGGCAACGTTTAAGGTAAGCGCCTAGGGCGCATAGATTCAGTTACCCTTCAAGCATATTGCTAATAAAGGTAGGCAAACAAAATGCCGCCCCGTGAATACCGCTGTTATAGTATTGCAGACCAAACTTCTCAGCGATCTCCTGAGATCGCCCTTGATCAAATTCTGTGGCTGGATGTTTCCCTCCTTTTGTACAGTAGGTAAAACTCCACATGCCGGTGGGGTAGGTTGGGATAAACGCCAAATAACAAAAAACACTGTCGCTATTAAAAATACCCTTTAAACAGTGATTGAGTTCGACAAATGCTTTCTGGTTAAAGTGGGGCGATTCGCTTTGGGCCGTCATGACTCCACCCGGACGCAAGCAGCGATAAACATCTTGGTAAAACGATTTAGAGAATAGTCCTTCTGCAGGACCCACCGGATCGGAAGAGTCAACAACAATCATGTCAAAACAGTTATCCGGAGCCTGCTCTACATATTTGATCCCATCATCAATAATTAGTTTAAGTTTTGGATGATCAAACGCTGACGACAAACTTGGCAAAAACTCTTTAGATGCCCTGACAACGGCCTCATCGATCTCTACCATTGTCACATTTTGAACATGATCATAGCGTAAGATCTCACGAATGCTGCCGCCATCACCGCCGCCGATGACTAGAACATCTTTCACATTTGGCTCTACAACCATGGGCACATGGATGATCATCTCATGGTAGCCTTTTTCATCCTTTTCACTGCACATGACCATTTTGTCAACGGCCAACAGTTTTCCATATTCAAAAGTGTCAAACACCTCTACCGTTTGGTAAGGAGATTTTTCCCTAAACAGACAGTCCCCCTTATGGCGAATCGATAGGGCCATATTTTCATTGCGATCGGTAAACCAAACGCTGCGGCTGTATTTAGGGACAACTAACTGCTGTGCTGCTTCGTCTCTAAGTTCTCCTAACTCTAGGCTGGCTTTCTCCAACAGATCTAGCTGACCACGATTGATCTCTACTGCCGAGCCATGTTCGGCTTGAAATGCCGTTTTGAGCATTTTATACGATGTCCATGGATTGACCGAGTCGCCACAGGTAAATAAATCTACGGCGGCATAACGATACTCGGGCCAGGTATGGATCGCCAGGTGACTTTCTTGAATAACGACAACCCCTGATACACCGAAGGGTGAAAAATGGTGAAATACAGAACTAATAATAGTGGCACCTGATTCCTTGGCTGCCTCTACCATGCTAGATTCTATGCGGGGCACATCGTTGAGTATTTCTGAGGAGCAACCATGGAATTCAACTAAAATATGACGGCCAAGAGATTTCATGTATATAGCCTCAATACAACCTACTAAGAACAGTCACCCGCCGAAAATATATATACCCGCTACGTAACTAAATAAGCCGATCAAAAATTAACGCTCAATTGGACAGTAGATAGATGAGGGCCAACACTCAACCATCCAAGTAACTGAGCTAAATCAGTTTATAACTAAATAGGATAAACTTGAATAAGAACTGTTGTTATAACAATTCTCTCTTAAAATAATAGATACTCTAGTCTTCAATAACCCATTGTTTGTGCTGAGTTAGAAGTTTAGTGGCCTGGTCTTTGGGCAGAGGCTTAGCAAAAAAGTAGCCTTGGGCATATTGACATCGTAGCTGTTTTAAGAGGACTGCTTGAGCATATGTTTCTACGCCTTCTGCAATAATGTCTAGCTTAAGGCGATGCCCCAGAGAAACGATAGTACCAACAATATCTGCATTTTCACTAATGCTTTCCATGCGGTCTACAAAGGACTTATCAATTTTAAGGGAATTGATCGGCAGCCGATGGAGATAGCTCAGGGACGAGTAGCCCGTACCAAAATCATCGAGGCTAATGTGCAGGCCTCTAGACTTCAGGTGCATAAGCTGTCGAATCGCTGAGTCCACATCTTCCATCGCTACACTTTCTGTCAATTCTAATTTGAGGCCACGGGGGTCAACTTGATGACGTTGTATAGTTGCTGCAATATTTGTTGCTAAATTTTTCTGAACAAACTGTCGGCTAGAGAGATTGACGCTGATAAATAGGGGATGGGATTGGGGAAATAGTAATTGCCATTGTCGAATCTGGTGACAGGCTTCATCTAGAATCCAATCCCCCATGGTTAAGATCATGCCGGTAGTTTCAGCAATATCGATAAAGTCATTGGGGAGTACCATACCGCGCTCAGGATGTTGCCACCGAATGAGAGCTTCAAAGCCAGCGATCTGGCCTGAGATTATATTTACAATCGGCTGATAGTAGAGCTGAAACTGTTGATCGTTTTCGGCAAGACGTAGCTCCATTTCCAGTTGAAATTGAAATACTGAGCGATCGCGCATGGTGGCATTAAATACTTCATGGCGGTCACGTCCTAAATTCTTTGCTTTGCCCAGGGCGCGGTGGGCATCCTGCAAAAGTTCATGGGCTTGGTATCCGAGGCCCTTTTGATGGAGTGCTATGCCGATACTAATGGTGGTACTCACTCGCTGAGTGCCAATTTGAATTGAGCGCATCAGGTCTTTTCGCAGGCGAGCGGTGGTGGCGATCGCTTCTTGGGTGTGGGAAATTGACGGCAGAACCACGACAAACTGATCGCCGCCAACCCTAGCCACTGCTGCTCTGGGTATTAGATAGATAATGCGCTCTGCAACTATTTTTAGGAGTTGATCGGCTACCTGCATCCCCAAGCTTTCGTTTACTGATTTGAATAGATCTAGATCAATAAGCAGCAATGCCACCATGGGCCTGAGAGGATTCTGTTCATTTAAACAGTGCTGCAACTGTTTTAGGCTAGATACTCGATTGGGTAAACAGGTGAGTGAATCGTAAAAGGTACGATAGAAAACTTGATAAGCGATAGTGCTGCTGACTACAATAGCAAAGCTCAACGCGGGAGGTACAATAGGGACCCAGCCACTGTAAAAAAACAGTCCCCAGCCCGTCATGACGATGAGTGATAATGCGATCGCACTGCTCAGCATCAGCACTACAAACCGCTGAATATGCCAAGCTAAGATACCACCCACTAGAGACCAGAACCCAATCCACACTATCTCCTGCGTCTGAGTCCACCCCCAAATCAGGGAACAGTTCCCCTCCACAACTGCCAAAATCTGGCTGACGGCATGGGCATGAACTAGCACCCCCGGTGTCTTTACCGCCGATTGCGTTTGAGTATTCAAGGGCGTAAAAAAGATATCATTGACGCTAGGAGCGACTGTGCCGATCAAAACTACCTTGTTCTTAAACCAATCAGGTTCAACATCATTGTTGAGCACCTGCGTTAGTGAGACCATTTGAATCGAATCATTATGGGTCCGATATTGCAGCATCACCTGATAGCCAGTGGCGTCTGTGCGTTGATATCCTCCCGTATTACTAACAATTCTTGGAAAAAAGGTGTTGGCAATTGTCAACCCATCCCAATTTTTTTTGAGAATATCCGGACCATATCGCTTTCTTAAAACATGTAGGCCCAACTGCAAACTGAAAGAATAAAAATCATCGGGTTTGACCGATGCAAACATAAACGAACGTCGAATTACCCCATCCGCATCGACGACAAAGTCGGCAAAGCCAGTACGGCCTTGATCCATGCCATCTGGAGCAGGGCTGTTATGGGTTGGATTAAGGCCTACATCGTATACGCCATAAACATTGTCGGCCGCCAGCTGTTTGACTAAACGTTTCCGGCCGGGCGGATGCTCAATATCCCGATAAATATCAAGGCCAATAACAGCAGGTTGATAGGTTTGTAACTGTTCCAACAGTCTGGCTACCGTAGCATCACTGAATGGCCATCGATTAAAGTGACGAATATCAGCCTCAGTAATTCCCACTACCACCACTTCAGGCAATCCTACATCGGTGGCAGCATACTGCATTTGACTATCAAAAGTTTTAAGTTCCAGACTCTCCAGCCCCCCCAGATACCGAACCCCAATCACACCGAGGGTGACTCCCAAGGCAATCAATCCGTATCCATATCGCTGTAGCCATCGCCATAGTGACAGCTGAGCAGAACGTAGACGACTACGGTCGTAAAAGCTACCAAAGCGCAATGGTCCCCCTGAGAATTGGGTAGTCAAACGGTTGCAACACCAAAGAATTTATTTACCAAGGATTCCCGATCATGACAAAACCGGACCAATAGGCCGGATGACTAAAATCCCAACTACCGCTGGTATCTAAGTTGGGTAGATGACCAATGGTGCGGTTTCCACTACCGTATACTGTGCCATCTACAATTCCAACTTGGCCTTGTAGCATAGCGAGCTGAGCCTGACGCAAGGCTGCACTTCGTGACAGCTCAGGGGCTTGATAGAATTCTGACATTAACCCTAAGGTTCCTTCATCACTAATGGACCAAAGACTGGCCAACACGGTTTGAACACCGATAGTAACCGCTAATCCCGCAAATCCATATTCAGCCGCAGCATCGCCCAAAGCAGTGGCACAGGCACTCAAAATCAAAAAGTCAATGGCATCTAGTGGCAACGTTTTTAGCTGATTAAGTTTTACTGTCTGATCCCAAAGTTGTATATAAGATTCATCTAAACTGCCAGGTTGAAAAACTGCGTGGGTTGCTAAATGAAGACTAGTATAGCTGCCATGGTCTAAGCGCTGTTGTAGGGTACCTAGGGTAGCTTCGTGATCTAAATAGTATTCATTGCTGTTGCTGTGACTAGCCAGCGCTAGCTCAAGGGGAACGGCCGCGAGATCAGCATGTTCTTCAAAATTAGCAATCCCCATGGCTAGAGTCGTGTCAGGCTCCGATATCTTCGACTCTGACAATAGCTTTAATGACGGCTCTAGGTTAGTTAATCCTAAACTTGGTAACAGACCAATGCTGTAGTTCTCTATTAAAAACTGTTGACCGTCATGGAGGGCTGCCATTGGTAAGGATCTCAGTCCCATATCCAGAACAAATCCGATATGGTCAACATTAGCTACTTCTAAATCATCTAACATCGGTCGAATAAACCAATCATAGAGCTGTTGGGCCGCCGGTAAATATTGGGCAGGACGCAACATTGGATTCGTAATGGATTGGTGAAACGTTTCTACAACAGCCTGTACTTCTGCCGCAGTAGCTGCAACGGGTCGATAGATTGGAGGACCTTCACCATGCATAAGCATAAGTTCTACATGGGTGTCTTTGAGACGGACATACATCAAAGCAGGAGTAATATTTTGAGCATCGCTGACCTGTCTCAACGTTTGCTGAGCTGATTGTAAAGATGGCGTGACCGGCACAGGCAGATTCAGGGCTGCCGCAAATTCTGCCGAGAAGGTAGTTTCCATTTGGGTCCAGATTATCTCGCTGTTGCTAATACCTTCTCCTTGCTCTCTTCCAGCACGCTTAGTCGTTTTTTCAGGGCTGCCAACAAAATTGATCGTCTCAAGCTCAGCTGAGTCAGGACTCAATGGCAGGGTAGATAGGGCTGACTCGGTGGCTGGAGTGTTGGATAATGAGGGTTGCAGTTTAAATAGATTATCGAGTTCAAGAGTGTCTGAATAGATCTGTGTAATGGATTGGGTGCCATCGGCATCAAGCCGAACATATCCTCCATGGCTTGTCGAGCCGGGACTGGCCGCTGCAGCAGTAATTTCTGGACTAGTAATCTCTCCTTGAGGTGTCGTTATAGAAATTTCTCCATCACTCCCCGTATTGCTGACATTAGCACCTGTATTAGCAGTGAGTGAACCAGTTAGAATATCCCCCTTTAGGTTGACTAAGGAGATGTCACCTCCGTCACCTGTATTATTGACAATTGCCTGTGCAGATGTAGTAATGTCAGCAACATCAATACCTAAAAATCCATTGAGAGTGATCTCTCCTCCAGCGCCTGAATTGTTATTACCAAAAGTACTCGCATTAAGATGGTCTGTGGAGATTTTCCCTGCTTGGGAGCGGAAATTGATCTGGCCACTGCTGCCACTGTTGTTTAAGGCCGTTGCTGTTGTAATTATATCTCCTGTCGCGACTGAACCCATGGCTGACAGAGATATGTCGCCTCCATTACCACTGTTGTTTAGAACGCCGCGAGCAGTGCTGCTGAGATTGCCAGTAATAAGACTACCTCTAGTAGCTGTTAAATGAATATCTCCAGCATTTTTAGAATTGTTGATAATTGAAGATACGCTGGTGTCTACATCACCGGCAATGATGTCAGCAGCCGTAATAAAAATGTTCTGTCCAGGAGCATTTAAACAATTGCTAGAAGCCATAGTAAAACTTCCCTGACCATCGCCGTCAGCATCGGCTAAAAAGCTAATGCTGCCCGTACCTTGAGCAAAGGTGAGTTTACCATCACTTAGAGGCCCGATAGTGATGTCGTTATCGGCCTGTAGCCATAGGTTAATGTTGCCAACAATAGAAGACTCTAGTGTACTTTCGTATAGTATTTGGGAATTGCCAGACGTAGTACCTCCCGGATCGCTACCGGCTCGTATTTCAATGTTCTCTGGGTCTAGTAGCAGAGTGCCTGGGGAGCCTTGCGATCGCACATCCACTTGTCCATCAAAGAGTAGCCGCTCTTTACCCGATACTTCAACGTTGCCACCAGCGATATCTCCTTGAGCACGAATTATTCCTTTAAACTGAGTAAGCTCATCAGACCAAATAACAACCTGCCCACCCGCTTCACCATTGGCTGTGATACTGGTAGCCTCATCAATAAACGTTGATTGAGCAGTCGGTAGAAAACCGCGCCCTTGATAATCACCTCCAATTAAAATTTGGCCACCATTGGCGGTGCGTATAGTCGCTCCTACCGCCGCTATATGAGCGCCCAAAATCTGAATTCGATCTAAACCATGGGTTGTTACTATCTGACCACTTACTAGAGCAGTTCCCAAGGGAATTTCTGATAGCGGTGATCCTACAAGCCGAAGCGTCCCCTCTGGGCCAATTTCAAGAGTTGTAGCATGCTCACTCCCCGTAGGAGTCAACCACGGGGGTAGGTGCTGCGTCGTCGGTAAGGTATTAGCAACGAATTGGAGTCCTCCCGCCAGACTGACCGTCTCGTGGGCACCCACTGCGGCTATATTGATCGCACCGCCTCTCAGGGTGCCCTGATTGACAACACTATGACCAATTAATGATAAAGAACGATTCGCTCCAACCCTGAGATCGCCTAGATTGACGATAGTACCTGAGACTTCAGAATCAAACTGTAGTTGTAAAACATTACCTTTTACGCCCGTTGGATGACCACTCAAGTCAAAATTTCCCTGACTAAAGTCAAGGCGCTCAGCCGTTAGTACGGTAAAGTCACCCGCTAAATTAATAGAGGACTCAGCGCCAAACAGTACTCCTGCCGGATTGATCAAATATAGA
>JBCDFI010000086.1:0-13936 GCA_039178155.1 Cyanobacteria bacterium P01_H01_bin.105 | reverse complement strand
TCAGAAGACTTGGCCAAGCTTGAACAGCAGTGGCAACGCTCTGACCAACTACCCAAGTGGGATGTTACTGTTGTTCCGACTTAATCGGGATCTTATTCATTTGCTCTTCCCTTATGGTTTTTACTGGATTGATCATCAGGCAAATACCTTTAATGTGGTTCTGAGTAATACCTGGGATGCCGCTGAGTATCAGCTTCAACAAAGAGGTGTTGTTTTTTCTAATTATGAGTCTTCCTAAAAACTACCATATTGTTTATAGCTATACGGACCCGTCAGAGCGACGTATAACGATATGGCGCGATATTACAATGACGGCTACTGCAATTCGGGCGGCAGGCCAGTCAGATTTTATAGAGGGTGTCAAAGAAATTGTCATGGAACACTCTCTGCGCCCAAGACCCAATAATAAGAGTAATATAGTAGTCCACAGCTTTTCAGAACTGCCTTGGTGACAGTCACTGAGCCATCGTTATCGTGTAGATCTAATTCTTAAAGCACAAAAAAGAGGCAAGGAGATAACTCCTTGCCTCAGGCATAAACCACATTAGAACAAGAGAAGATCTAGCAATACCTACTTGATAAACAGCATTTCTTGGTAGGTGGGCAAAGGCCAGCAGTCATCAGCAATTTCACCTTCTAGAGTATCCGCATACTCGCGGACTGCATCCATTAATGGACGCAGTGTTGTTGCACAGTAGGTCATTTGCTCATTTGTGTTGTCAAAATCATGTTTCTCAAGGGCTTCGCTAAGCTTAGTTACTGCCCCCATCAACGAACCAGCGAGATCGGCTACTTTTTGGGCGCTGCTTTTTTCAAGAGAAACTCCCAGACTCTCTAGGGTTGAGATCGTAGACGACAGCTTAGATAAATACTCAACAGCTGCTGGGTAAATCTTAGTTTTGGCCATTTCAATAACCAGCTTAGATTCCACCTCAATTGATAGAATATACTGCTCAGCATAAACTTCAAATCGGCTGTCTAACTCGACTGGTGTTAGCACGCCTGTCTTTTGAAACAGATCGCCGATGTATTCTTCTTGCAAAATTGGCAGGGCATCAGCAGTGGTGGGCAAATTTGCCAATCCACGCTCTTCAACCGCCATTTTATGCCACTCTTCGGAGTAACCATTGCCACCAAAGACAACAGTACCGTGCTGCTCCATTACTTCTTTAAGTACCGTGAGAATCGCTGTATTAATATCTGCACCACCGGAGAGTTCAGATTCCAGGCGATTGCCGACCCACTCTAGGGAGTCGGCCAGCATGGTATTTAAAACAATCAAGGGTCCTGAAACCGATTGGTTTGAACCTACAGCACGAAATTCGAAGCGGTTACCTGTGAAAGCAAAGGGAGAAGTGCGGTTACGATCTCCTGCATCCTTAGTCAGGTCGGGTAGCACAGCTACACCCAAATCCATCACTCCTTTTTTCTTAGAACCGCTAACGGAGCCAGTCTTGATTTGTTCAAAAACGTCTTCAAGCTGAGTCCCTAAGTACACAGACATGATGGCCGGGGGAGCTTCGTTAGCACCCAGGCGATGGTCGTTACTAGCCGTCGCAATGGCGGCCCGCATCAGAGGCCCATACTTATGGACACCGCGAATAACTGCGCCGCAGAATACTAGGAACTGAGCATTTTCGTGGGGAGAGTCACCGGGATCTAGCAGGTTGCCCTGGGTGGAGTTGCCCACTGACCAGTTGACATGCTTACCCGAGCCATTAATGCCAGCAAAGGGTTTCTCATGGAGCAGACATAAGAAGCCATGCTTTTTGGCTGTGTGACGTAACACTGTCATAATCATCTGCTGATGGTCACTAGCCACGTTAGCCGCTTCGAAGACCGGTGCAATTTCAAACTGCCCTGGTGCAACTTCATTGTGGCGAGTTTTGGCCGGAATACCGAGCTTGTAAAGGGTTTCCTCCACATCCTGCATATAGACCTGCACCCGTTCTGGAATCGCACCAAAGTAGTGATCGTCAAATTCTTGGCCTTTAGCAGGGGGCTTGCCAAACAATGTCCGCCCAGCCAGCAGTAAATCGGGTCGCTGGCTGGCAAAATTTGCATCTACCAAGAAGTATTCTTGCTCAGCACCGCAGCTGGAGTTTACATGGGCAACGTCTTTGTTCCCCAGCAGCTTGAGAACCTTACTGGCAGCTTTGTCCATAGCAGCAATGGAACGTAAAAGCGGCACTTTTTTATCTAGGGCTTCTCCAGTCCAGGACACAAAGACCGTTGGAATACAAAGGGTGGCACCATTATCCGTATCCATGATGTATGCCGGACTAGTGACATCCCATGCAGTATAGCCCCTAGCCTCGAAGGTGCCACGAATACCGCCGTTAGGGAATGAAGATCCGTCGGGCTCGCCCTGGACCAATAACTTACCGGAAAATTCTGAAATAACTGTGCCGTCACTCTGGGGAGAGATAAAACCGTCATGCTTTTCAGCGGTCAGGTTGGTCATAGGATAAAACACGTGGGCATAGTAGAGCGCCCCTTTTGAGATCGCCCAGTCTCTCATGGCATTGGCGACAGCATCAGCGATGGAGGGATCCAAATCTTCTCCAGTGACAATCGTCTTTTTAATCGATTTGAACACGGCCTTGGGGAGAGTAGCCTTCATTTTGGGCAGGTTAAAAACATTCTCTGCCCATATCTCATCAAGACTTGCTGGCGTTTTAGGTGCCATCGGTGCTCGATTGACAATCTGACTAATTGCCTGGATCCGACCTGCATTTCCGCTCATAATTCGTTCCTTGGGGGACCAACTGTCTGATGGTACTGAACGCACATACCCGAAATAGACAGCAGATATACCAAATTTGAATTATTTTGCAATTAATAATTAGCGTAATCGGCAAATTCATTGAATTTTGTCAGAATCCCTAAATGAAGCAGAGTAAAGTCAGGTCTAGGACTCATTTTGTGCTACTGGATCGGTCGCAATATTTACCGCAATGCCGCAATATTTTTAATTAACTGACAGACTTATCTCCTCAACAGCTAACATCCAACAGCAGCAGGAATGGCGTTACTAAATTTTGAATATCTATGGCAGTTATCTGATAGTTCTAGACTCTCAACCTAAAGAAATCTGAGCTTCTACCAAGCAACACATCGTTTCCATAAACTTCCACAAAATAGTAACGCCTCAAGCACAGGAGGAATCAAATTGATGATGCATAATGCTTGATGGACAGCAGCTTATGTGCAAATAACAGACTTGACTGTACCACTAGCTACAATTAGCAAGAAACGGGTGGTTTTAAACCGGGGCCATCGGTACCTTAGAAAGCACAAAGCAACAGACAAACGGGCACAAAATCGTTGATGAAAGCCGCTGACAAAAAAAATTACGATCAGATTGCCAAGGCTATCCAATTTATTCGTGAGAATCATCTAGAGCAGCCTAGCTTAGCCGCAATTGCTCACCATGTAAATCTCAGTGAGTACCATTTTCAACGGTTGTTTACTCAGTGGGCGGGTATTAGTCCAAAACGCTTTTTGCAGTATCTCACGTTGGAATATGCAAAATCGAGAATTGCGGATACTAACAGTCTGTTGGACTTGACGTTGGAATCAGGGCTGTCAAGTGCGAGCCGTCTGCATGACCTATTTGTACAGCTTGTGGCGATGACACCGGGGGAATACAAAGCAGCAGGTGCAGGGCTACAGATTCGCTATGGGATTCATGGGACTCCCTTTGGGGCCTGTCTGATCGCAACCACTGACCGTGGTATTTGTACTCTACACTTTTTAGATGGTGCAGATGAGACGATAGTCCAACAGCAGTTACAAACAGAATGGCCCCATGCTGATATTAGCGCCGATCAACAAGGGAGCAGGGATGTTTACGAGCTGATAAGTCGGTGTTGGGACTCTCGCAATGCTCAAGACTGCCGTCGTTCTCCTTTAGTGCTCCATGTTAAAGGAACAAACTTTCAGATCCAGGTGTGGCAGGCTCTGTTACAAATTCCCTTTGGTGGGCTCACCACCTATCAGGGACTAGCGAGTTCTATCGGTAAACCCACAGCAGCGCGGGCTATTGGTAATGCTGTGGGTCGTAATCCAGTAGGGTATCTGATTCCCTGTCACCGAGTAATCCGTGGCTCGGGAGAGATCGGCGGTTATCGTTGGGGATTGGATCGTAAAACGGCTCTATTGGGGTGGGAAGCTTGTCAGAGTGAGGAGCAGGCATGAAACTATCAGACATTTTGGAACTGTTGTTATTGGCAGCCTTATGGGGTGGCTCGTTTTTGTTTATGCGGATTGCGGCTCCTATACTTGGGCCAGTCTGGTTGATTGAGTTTCGTGTTTTGATAGCAGGGTTAGTCCTACTACCAGTGTTGGTTCGACTGGGACTATTGGGTCAGCTACGTCGCTATCTTTTTTCTCTTTTTGTAGTCGGATGTCTAAACTCAGCCCTTCCATTTTTGCTGTTGGCCTTTGCATCGGTTTCTTTACCGGCGGGCTTTACCTCTATTCTAAATGGCACCGCTCCCCTTTTTGGTACTGTCGTGGCTTCCGTTTGGCTCCATGAGAAACTAACGCCCGCTCGGATGGCAGGCTTTATACTGGGGTTTGTAGGTGTTGTTGTTTTGGTGGGTTGGAAAGCTATTGAAACAACACCGAGCTTTTTAATCGCTATCGTAGCTGCTCTATCTGGGGCCTGTATGTATGCGATCGCAGCTCCTTATATCAGAAAAAATTTGGCAGGTGTACCATCTCTGGTGGTTACGACAGGAAGTCAGCTGGGAGCAGCTTTATTGATCCTCCCAGCGCTGCCGTTTACAGTGCCCCAGCAAGTACCGTCCACCGGAGTGCTCGTATCGGTTCTAATGTTAGCCGTGCTGTCTACCGCCTTTGCCTATATTCTTTATTTCAGGCTGATTCAAAACGTCGGCTCCACCAAGGCTCTGACAGTAACCTATCTAGTCCCCATATTTGCCATGCTTTGGGGGGCCATTGTTCTTAAAGAAACGGTAACATCCTCCATGATTTTGGGCTGTGGGTTGGTGCTGTTGGGAACTGCCATTGCCAATGACCTATTCTCTTACTGGGGCCATGGACAAAAGCTCCGCTAATCATTGAACATGCCGGTGATGTGCCTATCGGTGAATATTGTGCACAATCCAGTAGCTGATGGATAGAGCTAGAATTGCGATCGCAAGTCCAATCAAACTTAGCCCAGACACTTTAGCCAGATCCAAAATAATAATTTTACGAGCAACCGCAATCAGTGAGGTCACAATCACCAGCTCGACCTGAACCACATGCTTTTTCAGGTAGGCCGTAATATTTTCAAGAATTTCCAGAGCGATCAAAACACTTAGGAATAAGCCAAAAATTTCCTTGAGAGTGTTGACAAAAAAGCCTTGGGGACTAGGCGTAAACAGTGCTGTTGCCAGAAACAGGACAAGGTCGACCATGATCACCATAATCACGATCAACATGGCTACCGAGAGTAGCTTTGAAACCAAACTTTCAAACTGGTCGATACCCGCTGAAAAGCCTTCATCACTTGAACGCCAGCGAAGATAACGCTTGAACCGTTTCAGCATTATTTTTTAGTCTAAACCTCTTGCATAATTTAGACTAAATCTCTGACAAAATATTTTTATCGCAGTCTCGCTGAGTAGACCCAGGTTTAACGCTTCAATGACACGTATGGGCCATATCAAAACCTGGTGTAATTAAACATTAAAGTATCACTAAAAATCATGACAAATAGTTCTCATTGTTGAAGCGTCACCCATAGATTTGACAGATTTATAAGTATTCTTGCTCAACACGTCTCAAAAATGAAGTCGTATCGAGAGTAGCAACGCCGTTTATATTAATTTACTTGTAATTAGCTTGAGTCATTAAATCCAGAAATTATAATGAAGTTATCAATCCATGAAATACAGAGTTCTTATTTGTAGTGCTGTGAGTAGCCAGCGTTTTTTGATTTTTGGCCCCACAGTTTCAGTGTTGTTTAGAAGGGAGCAGTGTTCTGTCTCGAAAGAATACTGTCGGAAGCTATGATACTAGGGCTATTCTTTGCGATTTTCTCAGGTCTTGTTCTGATGGACTATCAGTTTAATGACTGGGAAGCCGAATCGTTGGAAGAGAACGTCCTAGCTACTCGTAGAACAGAGCACATTAGCAAGATCTGAGGCTGTGCATCAGTTGCTCTAACCCTTTAGCCCCTTGGTGAACATAGTGTTTAACAGCGTGGCTACAAATAACAGCTACGTCAGCATGACCGATCAGACCACGCACATCATTGGCAGACTGAATCCCAAAGCCAACGGCCATGGGTAGTGAAGTGGCTTTGCGCACCCTAGCAAAGTATTGATGGGCTTGGGTTGAAAACTGAGTGTGCTGCCCCGTTACCCCTTTACGTGCAACACAGTAAACCAGTCCACTGGTGTGGTGGAGAATCTGCTGTATCCGCTGCGGGCTGTTTTCAGGCGTGACTAGAAAGATTGTAGACAGAGTCTGTTCTCGACAGGCTTTGATATAGTCCTTTGCTTGTTCAGAGGGTAAGTCAGGAATAATGCACCCGGCAATACCGCTGTGGGCAGCCGCTTTGACAAAATCATCCATACCATACTGAAAAAGAACATTGACGTAGGTCATGATCACAAAGCGAGTTTGGGGGTACTGCTGGGTGATCTCGGCAGCAAAGTTAAAGCACGCTTGAATAGACACACCTGAGCAGATGGCAGCATGGTTAGCTGCTAGTAAAATCGGACCATCGGCAATCGGTTCTGAAAAGGGAAACTGGAGCTCAATGAGTTCTACACCGGCTCGAACCAGCGCTGCGATCGCACTCCGATTATCATCCCAAGAAGGATAGCCCAACACCGCATGGGACATGAGTAAAATTTCTTTTTGTTGACGCTGCTGACGGATAAATTGTTCAAGATGCATATTAGCCCTCACGATTTAGCGGCTCTTTGTTGCAAAAAAGTTCGCCAGTCAGGGTCTTGTAATGCTTCGGCAATGGTAAAAATATCCTTATCACCTCTACCTGACTGGCCAATAATAATCGAGTCATGGGGGCTGTAATTAGGCGCTGCCTTAAAGGCTTGAACAAATGCATGGGCGGATTCTAAGGCAGGAATCAGGCCTTCTTTTTGCAAGGTTAAACGCAGCGCATCCAAGACTTCGGTATCTAGGGCAGCCTCCATCCGGATACGTCCGGTTTTAGCAAGCTGGGCCAAAATAGGGGAGACACCCACATAGTCAAGGCCAGCAGCAACAGAATGGGTATCTTGCATTTGACCGTCTGAATTTTGTAAAAATTGGGTTTTATACCCTTGGGCAATTCCCGTCGAGGCCTTGTTACCGGCTAACCGAGCCGCATGGTGAGGCGTATGGGTGCCCAGGCCACCGGCTTCGACACCGACTAGATCCACAAGGTCGTCTAGAAAACCGCTAAAGAGACCAATGGCATTAGAACCACCGCCAACACAGGCATAGACCGCCTTGGGTAGCTGTTGAGTTTGAGTCAGAATTTGCGATCGCGCCTCCTGTCCAATCACCGACTGAAACCAGGCCACCATTTCTGGAAACGGATGGGGACCACAGGCGGTACCAATTAGATAATGGGTGGTGGTCATGTTGGCAGACCAATCTCGCAGTGCTGCATTCATGGCATCCTTAAGCGTCTGAGTACCGCTAGTCACAGGCACCACCTCTGCCCCCAGCTGTCTCATCCAAAACACGTTTGGATACTGCCGTTCAACATCTTCAGCCCCCATATAAATGGTGCATTCTAGACCAAACTTAGCCGCCATAGTGGCCGTTGCCACCCCATGCTGTCCTGCCCCCGTTTCAGCAATCACTCGGCGTTTACCCATGCGCTGGGTCAGCAGTGTTTGCCCGAGAACATTGTTCAACTTATGGGACCCGGTGTGGTTCAAGTCCTCGCGCTTGATATAGATTTTTGCCCCACCAAAGTAATGGGTCAATCCCTCCGCATAGGTCAGCGGGGTGGGTCGACCAGAATAGTGCGACAACAGGGTGACATATCGCTGCTTGAACTCAGGGTCTTGGCGTGCCTCTTGGTAGGCTAGCGTTAATGATTCAAATGTTTCATACAAAATTTCAGGAATAAATCGCCCACCAAAGTCACCGTAGTAGCCTTGTTGGCTCATCAGCGAGGCTGCAACAGCTGTCATCATGCGTGTCGTTTCTAATCTCTACTACTACCGTAAACACAGACTCTTGATACGTCCAATATTGATTAGATAGCAATAGTATACTTTCAAGATATAGTCTCAGGATGCAGTCTCAGGATACAGTCTCAGACCGATGGAACTCCGACATCTCAGATATTTTCTCGCAGTCGCCAAAACTCTCAACTTCAGCCGTGCCGCCGAGCAGCTAAATATGGCTCAGCCGCCGTTGAGCCAACAGATTCAAGCTTTAGAAAAAGAGCTAGGAGTCAGACTATTTGACCGAGATAGACGACCATTGCAGCTGACCCATGCAGGGCAGGCTTTCCTACCCGAGGTCAATGCCGTTATGACCCAGGTGGAACGAGCCAAACGTATTGCTCAACAAGCCAGTCGGGGTGAAGTCGGTGAGCTAGCGATCGGATTTAACAGTGCGGCCATGCAAACCGTGTTGCCAAATATTCTCAAAGCGTTTAGAAAAAAGTTTCCATCTGTAAATCTCAAGCTGTTGGAACTTGACTCTCAGCTACAGCTCGAACAGCTAAAAAACAGTCAAATTGACTGTGGTTTTCTACACTCACAACAGCGAGACAATTTTGATCATCAGATAGTATACAAAGAGTCTTTAGTGGTTGCCCTACCAGGCTATCATCCTCTCACCAAACAACAACTTTTAGAACTCCATACTCTAGCAGATGAGACATTTATTTTACCACCGCTCACAATGGGACAAAGTTTTCACTATCAGGTGCTGAAGCTATGTGAAACCCACGGGTTTATGCCCAAGCAGATTCAAGAAGCAAGATTTTTACAAACGGTGTTGGGGTTGGTGGCCAGTGGTATGGGCATCGCCCTGGTGCCAGCATCACTGCAAAACCTACAGCGCACAGATGTCGTCTATCGAGCGCTCAACCCCACCTTTGAGGTTGAAACGCTCTTGGTTTGGCAACAGGAGCAGCCTTCGTTAGTACTCAGACATTTTCTGGATACGGCGACCCGTAATGTTGAATTCGAGGCTGCGATGTAGTCGGGCTATGTAGTCCGGCAAGGCTACCGTCCACTAGCAGTTTGCGATCGCGTGCCCCCTAGGCTTACGAGTCAGACTAGCCCTATTTGAAATACAGCGTTATGCCCTGAGGAAACATCAAGGAAATACTTGCGCGATATTACTGAAAATTTTCATAGATTTAGAGGTTGAAAACCACTTAAAAAATTGGTCCATATCATCTTGTCCTAGTGAGCCATCGTAAGGTTGAATCACATCTAGGGTTTTCTACCACAGAACCTGCTACAGACTAAGTCTATTGTTATTCAGATCAGTGCGCCTGACTGGGAGGCTTTGATATTGTTGTTATTTTGGTGTGCTTTTATCTATCAGAGATCACTAACAACGATCAAATATTCACGTCAGTAGCTGATGAAATCGGGGACAAGTGAGCATCAATTGTTTGAAATTGTTTTTGATCTATCTGATCTAAAGGAACCTAAAAATGATTATTCCTAATGGTTTATGGCTGCTACGCAACATTGCTGGCCTAAGCATTTCTTTTTTAAGTGTATTTTCTCTATGTTTCTTTTCTAGTGCAGCACAAGCGAATACGGGTATCACAGCAGCCCAAGAAACTGAGTCAGATTTACGGGCTCAAACCCAGAGATCTCAAGTTATTCGTCGCAGCGTTGTTCGACAAACAAGTTTTACTGATATTAGTCAAGAATACTGGGCGTCTAATTTTATCTATCCCCTCAGCGAGCGTAGAATCGTGGAGGGATTTCCCAATGGCATGTTTATGCCGACAAATGGTCTTACCCATGCTCAGTTCTCAGCTTTGATTAACCGAGCCTTTGATGTCAGAACAGTCCGTCAAGTGTCTTCTATTTCTGGCATTTCTCGGAGCTACTGGGCCTACAGCGCTATCCAAAAGGCCTACTCCATGGGTTTTATCGATTTGGATGACGTTGTTGCTAATCCAGAAAAAAGACTAACACGCTTAGATGTGTTAGTTTCCTTAGCCCGTGGTTTAGGCTATACCGAAATTGTTTCTGGTAAAAGTGTAACCGAGATTCTCAGTATCTATGAAGATGCTGAGACAATTCCGACGGAATACCGTCTAATTATTGCAGCCCTGACCGAGCGCGGCATTATTGTCAACTATCCTAACCGCAGCCGTCTCAATCTTTTTCAGGTAATCAGCCGTTCCGAGGCCTCTAGCTTTATTTATCAGGCCATGGCCAGTCAAGGTCTGATTGAATATGTTCGCAATGAGTATGTAGCTGACGATTTCTTGGATCTGTTTATAACCATCAATAACAATATTGAGATAGACAACTCTATTGATATTGACGGCGATACAGATAGCAATGACAACGGCGGCGATGACGACGACGACGATGATGATGACGACGACGATGATGATGACGACGATGATGACGACGACGATGACGATTAACTAAGACAGTTGTCAGACAGTCTGACTATAAAAGTCTCTAACAACTGAGATTAGCGCTGTGTTTACTATCTGAACACAACGAGCTATGAATAGTTAATCCACGTGCTGCCAGGGTCTTTTCAAAAAGAGACGTTGGCAGTGCTTGTTCTACTGACCACACGCCTGGGAGAGAAAGCTGATCAGATAGCATGAGCTGAGCAATGCTGCCGGTACCATAGCCAGCAGCTTCTGCAGTGTCTGGATGGGTAGCGGTTGCTAAATAGGTAGTGGATTGGCCCTGGTGCTGCCCTTGAATAGCCAGACGTATAGCAATGCCGGTACCGCTAAAACGGTCGGTTACTTGGGTCATGGCGTAGCTTACCTGGGAGAGAAACTCGATCGTTGCGGGATGCTTTAACCAGTTTGGCGGCAGCAACGTCATGAGATGAGTCAGACGATTGTAGGCATCAGGCAGCGACCCAAACTTAGTCACGATGCTCTTGAGTTGAGGAAACGATCGGGCTAACGTTAGGGCTTCAACGGTGTTGAACCAGTAGACCCCGGCCCCTTGGTCGTAGGGGGCTGGGAAAGGTAACACCTCCCGCGCGCTGTAGGGCTGAATCGAAACCGGCTGACCGTCGACCTTAGCCTCAAAGGGAGTTTGTAACTCAATAAATGTGGTGCGCATGACGGTTACTCCAGCGCCCCCAGAACCAGCAACCAGATAGCTAAGATGAACATGATCGGCCTGTTCTAGCTGCTCCATACCCTGACGAACCATGCTGTTAGAAATGCCAGGAAACACCCCGCTGCTGACAATACAGGTTACACCTGCAGTCTGAGCGACCTGACTAAATGCCAGGGCCTCGTTGACATAATCGGGGCTATCGGCAACGTCAATATAAGGGGTGCGTTGATCGATACACTGGGACAAAATATTAAAGTCTCGGGTACGAAACGGACCGGCACAGTGAATGACCAAATCATGGGCTGCGATCGCAGCCCTCACGCCGGCTCTATCCGCCAGTAGCAGCGTCTGATATCGCTGACGTGGCTGCAGCTCAAACTGGCGCTTGGAGCGTCGCCCGGTTAGGGTCACAGCTACATCGGTATAGCGCAGCAAATCAGCTGCAACACTGCGCCCAATCCGACCACTGCCGCCGATAATCAACACCTGCTGTCCCATCGATTATCCCCAATGCTATGCCCAGCTTATACCTTGCCTGCTACGGACAGGTGCTAACTTCTGAGTTGATGTAACGGTCAGCTATGGCTGACAATAGGGCAATCTCTCGACCGCATTGTCCATGACCCAGCCGACCACCATCTCATCAGCGTCTCGCACTTACTTACCCCGCATTAACGGCTGGACTGTAACCGTCTGGTCCATTGCCGGCCTGGTTGCTTTACCTATTTTAGTGGTGCTGGGTAGTGTCCTCGCCCCCAGCGAGGGCGTGTTTAGCCACCTGGCCTCAACGGTGCTGACCCAGTACATTACCCATTCGCTGATCTTGATGGTAGGAGTGGGGATTGGAGTGCTGATTTTAGGGATTGGCACGGCCTGGTTAGTGACGATGTGTCGATTTCCCCTCAGCCGTCCGTTTGAGTGGGCGCTACTGCTACCGTTGGCAGCCCCGGCCTATCTATTGGCCTATACCTATACAGATTGGCTGGATTATTATGGGCCCGTGCAGTTTTGGCTGCGATCGCAGTTTGGCTGGCAGTCCGTCACCGACTATTGGTTTCCCGATGTGCGATCGTTGGGTGGAGCCATCATCATGTTTAGCCTCACCCTCTATCCCTACGTATACATGCTGGCTCGGGTTGCCTTTTTAGAACAGTCAGTATGTACCCTAGAAGCCAGTCGTTCTCTCGGCTGTGGACCCTGGCGCAGCTTTTTTAGAGTGGCTCTACCCCTAGCGCGCCCAGCAATTATGGCGGGCCTATCGCTAGCCCTGATGGAAACCCTCAGCGACTTTGGCACCGTTGACTACTTTGGAGTTAGCACCTTTACCACCGGCATCTATCGCACCTGGTTTGGCATGGGGGCTCAAGTGGCCGCTGCCCAGCTGTCGGCCATGCTAATGGTGTTCGTCTTAATCCTCATTGTTTTAGAACGCTGGTCTCGACGACAGGCAAAATATTACCAAACTCAAAATAGCGTTCAACGTCCTCAACCCTACTATTTGAGAGGACTGCGAGCCTGGGGAGCAACCATTGCCTGTGGGCTGCCCATTATTCTGGGACTCTTGTTGCCCGGTTGGTTACTAGCCCACATGACCCTGACCCATTTAGACGAAACCTTAGACAATCGTTTTTTTGAACTGGCACAACACAGTATCATTTTGGCCAGTCTAACCGCAGGCATTGGCGTTATTATTGCCCTAGTTTTAGGCTACGGCGAACGTTTAAGTAAACAGCGAGCCGTCAGCCTGGGAGTCCGTCTTGCCTCCATGGGCTATGCCGTCCCCGGTGCTGTTATCGCCGTTGGTATTTTGATTCCAGTGGTGAAACTGGATAAAGGATTATCCGCCTGGGTTGAAGCAACTACCGGCAATTCAATCGGTCTGATTCTTAGTGGTACGATCGCTGCTCTAATCTTCGCCTACCTAGTGAGATTTCTCGCCGTAGCCTTAGGCACCATTGAAGCAGGTCTAGGAAAGATTCGCCCCACCATTGATGATGCCGCTCGCAGTCTGGGGTGTTCTCCCAGTAAAACCTTGATAAGGATTCACACACCACTGATGACAAGCAGTTTGCTAACAGCGCTTATGCTCGTGTTTGTCGATGTTATGAAAGAACTGCCTGCCACCCTAGTCATGCGTCCGTTTAACTTTGATACCCTGGCCATTAGGGTCTATCAATACGCCTCTGATGAACGGTTAGTAGAAGCTTCGGCTCCAGCATTGATGATCCTGCTAGTGGGGCTACTGCCTGTTATTTTGCTAAGCTGGCGCATTGCCCGAGAATGATTGGTAACCGCTTTGGCCACCCTGACTGAGTTAGAAGCAGCTCTCAATACCTTTGCCCAAAAAGTTGAACCGTACTCAAACTGACTTGAAAACGCTCGGCAACTTGGCGTCAGGAAACGCTATAGTCCTTGCGAGCAGCACACAATACCCATAGTCGCTCCCTAGTCCAACAAAGTCCTCTAATATTGTTGCCAAGTTGTTAACAATTTCGCCCACGGGAATTTTTCCATCACCATGGCATAGAAGGCTCGATTCAATAAGTAGGGCTGTCCCCCGAGCAGTTGCATCAGATGTAGTACCTGATCGTGATCTAAGGCCTGTAGACCATATTTGTCGTCAAGGACAGTCACCTGCGCCAAATTAAACGATG